>JACPVK010000055.1 GCA_016191795.1 Gammaproteobacteria bacterium | reverse complement strand
TAAAAACTTATATCAGGATGAAGAATATCAGCAATCGAAAGAATATTTTCCGGCAAAATAATGCCGAGTCGTTTCAGCTCACGCTGATCGAATATATATTTATTCGGACTTTTTAAAACAGGATGCAAATCGCTAACAGGTGTCCCTGACAGTATTTTTAACGCAATGTCGGCAGCCGCTTCGCCTTGCCCCTCACCGCTGGTGACATAACCACCGACCACACCATCATATAAATACCCGTCTTCCATGCTGAGTAACGCAAATTGATCAGCCTCGGTTATTCGCCTGATAATTTCTTTAAGCGACAGGCTTTTACCTGAACCATCCTTGATGCCACCAATAGTCGTCAGAAAGACATATTTACAGCCACACTGCCCCAGGCCTGTAACGATGTCATCGATAACTTCTGATGATCTGAATTTCGCCGTAAGGTCCGGATACTTTGTCAGCTCCGTAATTATTTCGTGCTCTATCGCATGATAAGTATTGGACGCATCCCCAATAAATGCCATTGTTTCGCGCCTGGCACCAACATGCTTTATGATATCAATATTTGGCGTAATTTCTTTTTTCTCGAAAACACCCGTCATCAATTTAGGATCGATCTTATTGAGCATCGAGTAGTTATTTACACCGGAAAACACAACAGGCACATCGGGAAATAGACTGGTTAAGTACGCACGCGCAAAACCCAGCGCATTGTCATCGGTAACGTAAATAAGATCTGGATGATAACCGGCATATTTTATTTGCAAATGGCGATACAGCTCCTGTGCATAATCATCAT
The DNA here is from genome assembly GCA_016191795.1 of Gammaproteobacteria bacterium. Taxonomy (GTDB): domain Bacteria; phylum Pseudomonadota; class Gammaproteobacteria; order SZUA-229; family SZUA-229; genus JACPVK01. The sequence goes on along the minus strand of JACPVK010000055.1, from coordinate 4,439 downwards.
TATAGGCATGACGCTTGGTATCCAGATATTCCGTGGATATCAGCACGTCACTTTTAGCCTGGGATTCAACACGCTGTACAAAGCTGGCATGTTGACGCCTGGTCCAGTTGTACTCCTGGCTGTAGGAATGCAGTATAAAAACGGAAGCCGCCTGAACCTGCAGACAGGCCAACATGACAAACAGGCCAACAAGCAGCCTTACGTTCCGAAGAGCAGGCGTCCAGCTTATAAATATCGAGATAGCATTAAGAAACATCTAACAAGCACTCGCCAGGCTGAAATAGGGACATGCAATAAACCACCAAACCGCAGTAATCTGAGCCCGTCGCTATAAATCTGATTTCTGCAGATTATTTATAGCCCCTCAGTATTAACATGGCAATATATTCAATGAATCAACATATCACATGTCGCCAGGGGCATTGGGGGCCAGACCTGAATGGCACTTACTTAAGCTCAATCTGTATGAGCATGGCACACACTATTGTAGATAAATATAGCAAAAGCAAAACCTTGACGCGAAGGCGCAAAGAACGCAAAGACAAGCAGGAAAAGGTCAGGATGGAGGACGGCATATCTTTGAGAATGGTATTTCCTGACGGTTATTTCTGCATGCATCATTGAAATCCTGCTCGAACACCCGTGAGATAACCCCATTGCATATCAACCCAGACAAAAAACCTTTGCGTCTTTGCGTCTTCGCGTCAATCTTTGACCTGGCCCAGGGTTTGGCGATTTACTCTCGGCATCCTGTATTCATTTAGAGCTTAAGTAAGTGCCATTCGGGACTGACCTGACACTGACAGACACACAGGCCATAACCAATCACTATCCACTTCTGCAAGCCGGCCCATCTAATTAATTTCACTCGATACACATTTCAACAACCCGGACAGCACCTTATAATAGCTTTCTTACAAAATACTCCACCTGAACCCACTTTCTATTAATCAATACTGGAGCCACAGATGTACAACACCTTCAAACCCGAACAACCCATGAGCCTGATGGACTTTGTTCGCGCCGCCAAATCCTGTATTCGTGAAATAACTCCCAGGGAGCTGCTGGACAAACTGAATAACAAGGAAGACTTGTTATTGATCGATGTGCGCGAACATGGTGAGTTTGAGCTCGGACACATCAGGGGAGCCCGCCTGGTCCCACGCGGCATTATCGAACCTGCCGCAGATCCAGCCTATCCCAAACATTTACCAGAACTGGCCTCTGCTCGCGACCGTCAGGTCATTGTTTATTGCGCCACCAGTGGCCGTGCTGCCATGGCCTGTGCCGTACTACAGATGATGGGATTCAAAAACGTACTCAACCTTGACGGTGGCTATGCGCGCTGGGTAGCCGACGGTATGCCCGAGGTACATGAAGCGACATTTTGAAATCATAAATTAAAACTTCTTCAGATACGAACGATGTGCAGAAAACACAGGGAAGTGACTTATTAGCATTATCTCGTATGGCAACTTCCAGCCATAATCAGCACACACCATTCATTGCAAAAAGATGTATGATTATCACCTCACAGAAATAACAGGCCGCAGCAAAATGAAACGTTCTACGAAAGCCTTATTGTTATCCTTTCTGGTATTTCCCGGTTCCGGGCATATATATCTAAAGCAATACATTACAGGCCTGACCATCATGAGTATTTCAATCGTCAGCCTGTATTATCTGGTGGTTAAAGCAACGGAGCAGGCATTTAAAATTGTTGCCGAAATACAAAATGGCAATGTTCCACTTGACCCCATCGCTATCAATGAACTGATTACCCGGCAACAGGCCAACGCGGATAATCTATGGCTGAATATTGCCACAGCAGCCGTCAGCTTTTGCTGGGTAATCGGTATCATTGATACCTACAGAATTGGCAGCAAACTGGAAAAGAGTTCTACCTGATAATACTGGCCTTCCCGGCTTAAAATTGTCCACGCATAACAGGATAAAGCGTGACTCTTAAAAGTACAGGCACAGCTTATAAAAACACCACAGCTACATCACATCCATTTCTGTCACTCACTGACCTGTATGCCATAGATATAAAATGATAATAAACACGCCACATCTCTTACGCCAACTGGCTATAACATTTGGGTTAATAACATTCAGTTCCGGCATTGCGGCGCAACAACCCGAATGGCAACTGGGTGCCGGTGCGGGTGTGATCGACTTTCGCTTATATCCTGGCTCACGAGATAATAAAACCTATCTCCTGCCATTACCTTACTTTACATATCTGTCGAAATATTTAGAAGTTGATCGAGGCCTGCGTGGTTTATTCCCATTCGATTCAAACTGGTATCTGGATGTCAGTGCTGATTTTGGTCTACCGGTTAAAAGCGATGACAGCGCTGCCAGACTCGGCATGCCAAATCTGGATGCCGTGATACAGATCGGCCCTTCGCTTGAATACACTATTGACGGTAAACGCAGCAGTACCAGGGAATTTAGATTTGAACTACCGTTACGCTCCGCGATTGCACTGGACATTGAACAGCAGACAAATGAAGGCTGGATAGCCGAACCACGCCTGGTATATGAACAACGCCGTAGCGGACGTACTGGGCTGAATGCCAAAGCCAGAGCGGGGTTGCGTTACGCAACACAGAGCTACCATGCATATTATTATGATGTAAATACCAGTGATGTAACGCCCCAACGTCCTTTGTATCAGGCTGATCAGGGATACAGCGGACTGGTTGTAGACATTAGTGCTGCCTGGCGTCATGATAATGTACTGATCTGGGGAATATTACGTTACGAAAACCTGAATCACGGGGTTATCGATGACAGCCCGCTGGTTGAAGATAAACATTATTATTTTATCGGGCTGGGTGTTACCTGGATTCTGGCTTCCAGCCCCTGACCAGCCTGCGTTTTCATATATTCTTTCCGTAGTATTGAATAACAACGGTTGAAAGTATGCGGATATGGATTCGCAAAAACCTCGCGAAAATATCATTTTTTTGTCACGGATAGTAAATAGTTCTGACAACATCATTCTGGCGGGCGCCGAAGCACTGGATGGTTTGTTGTTAACTGCTGGTCTGCCTCGTAAACTATGGCCATTGTGTGTTTTAGACCAATTAGTAATACCAGACAAACAAGCTGAATTGTATTAACTATATAACTGCCAACTGGAGATAACATGACTGATTTATTCACACCTGTACGCCTTGGCGCCATTGAACTTAAAAATCGCATCATCATGTCTTCCCTGACACGTAACCGCGCAGGCCCTGGCAATGTACCAACCAATCTCATCGCGGAGTATTACAAACAACGCGCAACAGTCGGTTTAATTCTGACAGAAGCCTCACCGATTTGCGCCGAAGGCCATGGCTACCCGCGCACACCCGGAATTCATTCGCCAGAGCAGATCGCGGGCTGGCGAAATGTTACAAAAGCGGTACAGGGTGCCGGCGGAAAAATTGCGCTTCAGTTATGGCATGTTGGACGTATTTCTCACCCGGATTTGCAACCCAATGGGGCATTACCGGTAGCACCTTCTGCAATTCGCCCGGCGGGCCAGACCTTTACCGGAAAAGGCATGAAGGATTTTGTAACACCACGGGCACTGGAAACAACCGAACTGCCAAAACTGGTCGCTGATTATGTGCAAGCCGCCAAAAATGCCATGCAGGCCGGATTTGATGGCGTGGAAGTACATGCCGGCAATGGATATTTGCTTGATCAGTTTTTACGTTCTTCCACCAATCAGCGTACTGATGCCTACGGTGGCAGCAAGGAAAATCGCGCTCGTTTGTTGTTTGAAATCATGGAAGGTATTTGCACTGCTGTTGGCGGTGATCGTGTAGGTATACGCCTGTCCCCTGTTACACAGTTTAACGACATCTCTGATGACAATGCACAGGAAACATTTGAGTATGTTGTTAATGGTCTAAACCGATTCAATCTGGCATTTCTGGATTTATTACAAGGCACAGGCGGCGCACCAAAAGAACAATGGGTACCGTTTGACTATGATCGCTTGCGTACTATTTTTAATAGCAAACTGATACGCAACAATGGTTATGATTTCGAATCGGCGCAACAGGCGATTAAATCGGGCGGTGCGGATGCCATTGCATTTGGCAGATTGGTACTGGCTAATCCGGATCTTGTCGAACGCTTTCGTCGTGGCGCTGCGCTAAATGCGCCGGATTATGAAAAGTTGTATACGGGTGAGGAAAAAGGTTATACGGATTATCCGTTTCTGGCCCCCTAACCTGCATATTTCACCAAAAATAAAAAATTACCGCGAATGCGCCGCTCCTCGGCAACCGCTCCCTGCGTTGCTCTACCTTCTGCATCCATGCAGTCGTGCGCGTCATGCGCTCGCGGCATTCGCACTTCATCGCTGCACATTCCATGCTTCGCTGATGAAGGCCCGCCATGCACATCCGTGCGCATGGCGTTCGCAGCAGTGC
>JACPVK010000095.1 GCA_016191795.1 Gammaproteobacteria bacterium | reverse complement strand
TGATGGAACAAATTTATCGGGAATTTTTATAGTGCCTTCAACGTTCTGAAAATACTTGAAGCCGAATTTTTGCTGTTTATCCACTTTGCCAACAGAAACAGTCGGCCATTCCAGCATTTCAACATGGTCGCCGCCCCGCGATCCCTCCAGATAAAGTTCTACCGTACCACGTACCGGACTGTCGTTACGCCCGTCCTGCACCAGAACCATCTTGTATTTGTACTGGCCCTGGGAATCCGGCTCGACGGTCAATTTCTTGATATTAACCGCCCTGGCCGTTTTGTTGGTTTGCACGATACTGCGATAAAACGTCAGCTCTTCTTTCATATCCAGAATCTGCGCCTGCGCCCTGGTCAGTTCTTTTTCGACCTGGCCACCGGCATCGCGATCTATACCCATATCGCGAGACAGTCTGGTATTTTGTCGTTGTAGTTCTTCGTTTTGCGACACCAAATCGTCGACCTGCTTTTCCAGATTGCTGGCGCGTTGATTTGCTGCAACCCGATCATGCCCGGCCCTGAGCTGGCCATAAACAAAGGCAGTCCAGATCAGCACGCCTATAACCACTAACACACCGGCAAAGGATGCCAGCCACAATTGTGGTCGCTGTACCGAAATCAAATACTGGTTATGCGAAGGAACTCGCTTCATGCGCAAACGACACCTCTCTTTAAAAAAATTATCACGAGTGTAGTCGCTTTATCAGGGTAACAAGGCAATCTGTGCGCCGGCGGTTTCCGCCAGCCCAAACATAATATTCATATTTTGTATCGCCTGCCCGGCTGCCCCTTTCACCAGGTTATCGATTACTGACGACACCACCACCACATCACCATCCTGGGGTCGTTGCACTGCCATGCGACACATATTGGCGCCTTTTACACTGCGTGTTTCCGGTAACTGGCCAGCGGGCAATACATCAACAAACGGCTCGCTGGCATAACGCTGCTCATACAGGGCCTGTAAATCGACATTTTTATTTTTGATAACCGCATACAAACTGGCTTCAATGCCGCGGATCATCGGGGTGAGATGCGGAACAAATGTTAAACCTACGGAATGCTTTGCAACGCCGGCGAGTACCTGGCGAATCTCCGGCAAATGTCTGTGGCCTGACACGCCATACGCCTTGAAATTTTCCGATGCCTCACACAACAAACTACCCACTTTTGCGCCGCGGCCGGCACCACTCACACCGGATTTGGCGTCAGCAATTAAATGTTGATCATCCACCAGCCCCTGTTCGATTAAAGGCAATAATCCCAGAGATACGGCGGTGGGATAACATCCGGGGTTAGCCACAACGCGAGCCTTTTTAATCGCTGCGCGATTGAGTTCAGGCAGGCCATACACCGCTTCTGCCAGAATTTCTGGACAGGCATGATCCACCTCATACCAGCGTTTCCATTCCACCGGATCTTTTAAACGAAAATCAGCCGCCAGATCGATAACCCGAACCCCGGCAGCCAGCAACTCTGCAACCATGCCCATGGCCGTGCCATTTGGCGTGGCAAAAAACACCACATCACATTCGGTCAACACATTAATCTGCGGCACCTGAAATTTCAGGTCGAGATGGCCACGCAAATTGGGGAACATATCAGACACGGCATAACCGGCTTCCGAACGCGAGGTAATCACCTGCAAAGTCACCTCGGGATGTGTTGCCAGCAAGCGCAACAATTCCACGCCGGTATAACCTGTGCCACCTACAACCCCAACCTTGATCATGCGTACCTCGCAATAAATTTAAACTGCGGCTTGTTAAAGTCGGCAGTATAACGCTATTGGCAATCAACTGTTCACTTCTGGCGTGATCCAGTTATGATTCAACAAATTTTCGGCATGGTTAAAAATCATTTTTAAAAAAGGAAATGTCCATGCCATACCCTCTCCCTCCGACCACTCGCACAGCTCGCGGCGTTCAGGCAGGCATAGGCAAAACTATTTGCCTATGCCTGCCTTCACCCAACGGCTCTGCCGCTGGTTCCCCCTCTCCCCAGATGGGAGAGGGCGGGCAAGTGTCACTACGTGACTTATATAATTTGGAGATAAAGACATGCTCTGGGTCAAAGCGTTCCACACCATTTTCATGGTCACCTGGTTTGCCGGGTTATTTTATTTGCCACGGTTGTTCGTCTACCACGCCATGAGCCAGGACGACATCAGCATCGAGCGCTTCAAAATCATGGAACGCAAACTGTTCTACGGCATCATGACACCGGGCGCACTGATCACACTCATACTCGGATTCTGGATGCTGTTTGATTATGCCTGGCAGACCTACCACCTGATGTACTGGCTGGATATCAAACTGGCATTGGTGACGGTGTTACTGGTTTATCACGGCTGGTGCTGGAAACTGTTGCAGGATTTTAAACATAACCGAAACCAGCATTCCCACGTCTGGTATCGCGTGTTCAACGAACTGCCGGTGTTGCTGCTGATAGCGATTGTGATACTGGTTATCGTGAAACCGTTTTAACAGCCCCGGCTATTCAACACCGAACAATACCGGCTCCAGCTCACGCAAGGCTTTTTCGTAAACACTGCGCTTGAAGAACACCACCTCATGCATGGGCCGCCAGTAATCCACCCAGCGCCAGCTGTCGAATTCCGGCTTGTCCATGGTATCGAGCTTGAAATCTGCCTCACTGCCGGTTAAACGCAACACATACCAGATCTGCTTCTGGCCAATACACACCGGCCGGGTATTCTTGCGCACCATATGTTTTGGCAGTCGATAGCGCAGCCAGCGCTGGGTTTGACCCAGAACCTCCACATGCTCGGGGCGCAAGCCGGTTTCTTCAAACAACTCGCGATACATCGCCTGATCCGGGGTTTCGTGATGGCGAATACCACCCTGCGGGAACTGCCACGCATCCTGTCCAACCCGACGCGCCCAGAATACCTGCCCGCTCGGGTTACTTAAAATTATGCCCACATTCGGCCTGTAGCCGTCAGAATCAATCACATCACACCTGAAATTTTAGCCCTAACCGGATTCTTCCAAAAATATCGCTTTTGAGCAATGCAAGACCACAGTTTACGTCGGTACAATGCAGCTCCTTTATAAATCTAGCTGAGCTTATGGCATTAGCGTTGTTTGATTTAGACAACACCCTGCTCAGC
>JACPVK010000054.1 GCA_016191795.1 Gammaproteobacteria bacterium | reverse complement strand
TCTGTTTCACTGGACGCTGGTGACCAGTTTTTTTCTTGCCTATATCACTGAAGACCACTGGATGGGAGTGCACACCTTTGCCGGATACACCATCGGCGTACTGATCCTGTTCCGCCTGGTCTGGGGACTGATAGGCACAAAGCATGCGCGCTTCAGTGACTTTGTGCGCAAGCCATCCGACATTAAACAATATCTTAAGGATGTTTTTTTCTTCCGCGCCAAACGTTATCTGGGACACAACCCGGCAGGTGGCGCCATGGTTATTGCCCTGATCATTTCCCTGCTGATCACTGTGGTCACCGGTGTTGTCACGTATGGCGGCAAGGAACTGGCCGGTCCACTGGCCGGAGTCATGATGGGCATGCCGGAATCTGTCGGCGACGCATTTGAAGAACTGCATGAATTCTTTGCCAACTTTACCCTGTTTCTGGTTCTGTTCCATGTTGCCGGTGTTGTATTCGCCAGCCTGCAACACAAAGAGAACCTGATTCGCGCCATGTTTACTGGCAAAAAAACGGCTCAATAATATTTAACGAGGTGAATCATGAATATCCAGACCACACTAGCATTAATTATGACAACGACACTTGGCACAGCCGGTTTGGCCGTGGCAGATAAAGACAGCTACGCGCTTGATCAATGGAAAGCGACTCCCAAAACCTATCTCAACAAAGCAGAGCATGAGCAATATCTGAAGGAATGCGGCAGCTGTCACTTTGCCTATCAACCGGGTTTGTTACCCGCCGCCTCCTGGGAGCGCATTATGGCAAACCTGTCTGATCACTTTGGCGATAATGCAGAACTGCCTGCGACAGAAACAACAGACATTCGTAATTATTTACTCAACAATGCAGCCGGCCGTGTTAATTCAAGTTTGCCTAAAAAAATACTCCGTGACAGCAAGGCACAACAACCGGTTATGCGCATCACTGAAACACCTTACTTCATCAGAAAGCATGATGAGATCAAACCGAAAATGGTAAAGGATAATCCGGAAGTACGCTCATTCAGTCGTTGCGATGCCTGCCATACTCGCGCCGCCGATGCCTCGTACAATGAACATGAAGTTAAAATCCCTGGCTATGGTCGCTGGGAGGATTAATCGCATGAAAACAAAAACTGTATTGCTACTCTTGCTGACTTGTTCGCCACTGGTATCAACGGCCGCCAATGTCGTGGAAGAGCGGCTGCAAACATATAAGACTGCCGGTGCAAAAAACTTTAGTGCTGCCGCGGGCCAGTCACTGTGGAACCGGCAATTTGAACAACCGGACGGCAGCAAGGCTCGCGCCTGCAGCAGCTGTCACACCACGGATTTACGTCAGGCCGGAAAACAGATAAATACCGGTAAATTAATTGAAGCCATGTCTCCGGCGATTAATCCGCAACGCCTGACCGATGCCGAAAAAATTGAAAAATGGTTCGGCCGAAATTGCAAATGGACTATGGGACGGGAATGTACTGCACAGGAAAAGGGTGATTTTCTGAAATTTATTCAGAGCCAGTGACATGAAATTCAACGCGGATAAATTGTTATGGTTACTTATTTTGCTGCCAGCATTGCCTTTTATCGTGAATGCCTATCTGGATACACCCTATGCACCTGCCGATACCCCGGCAGGCATGGTAAGCAAAACTAACTGGCTACAAAACTCCCAACGCGACTTTGCGCCGGTAACTAACCGGCAATATCAGACGGAATGCGGCAGCTGTCACTTTGCTTTTCAACCCGGATTGCTGCCGCAACGTTCCTGGGAAAAAATCATGAATGAGCTGGACCAGCATTTTGGTGACAATGCCGAACTCGATACACAACTTCAACAGGCCATTTTATATTATCTGACAACTAACAGTGCAGAACACAGCCACTACCTGCGATCACAAAATCTGGTGGCATCTATCAGGCCAGACGAAACACCCACAAGATTCACAGACACTCTATACTTCAAACGCAAACACCATCAGATACCTGAAAACCAGGTTAAAGGCGATCAGGAAAATGGCGGCTTCAGTAACTGCAATACCTGTCATCAGAATGCAGCCCAGGGGCTATACAATGAACAGGATATCTTGATCCCGGATAAAAAACCTGTCATATCAACCATGCAATAATAGGCCTATGAAAATCTTGCTCTATATTGTTCTGTTACTTTCATTGACGTGCACGATGACTGCTCGAGCCGATGACGATCACCTGCGCGCAAAAGACCTGGTTGAAGCGGGTGAGATATTACCGCTGGAAAATATTCTGCAAAATGTTTTTCAGGGCCGGCAATGGCGCCTGCTGGAAGCCGAACTCGAAAAGGAACACGGGCGCTATATTTATGAACTGGAAATACTGGATGACAAGGGCAAGGTATGGAAACTGGAATACGATGCCAAAAACGGACAGGCCATTAAAAGCAGGCAAAAATAATGCGACTGTTACTGGCAGAAGATGATCCGACGCTGGGGCCGCGCCTGAAGAACGATCTGAAACGTTCAGGCTATACCATTGATCTGGTCGAAAACGGCATCGATGCCGAATTTCAGGGCAGGGAAAATAGTTATGACGCCATTATTCTCGATCTGGGATTACCAGGTCGTCCCGGCCTGGAAGTACTCACTCACTGGCGCGCAAACAAAATCAAAACGCCCGTTATTATATTAACCGCACGCGATGCCTGGCATGAACGTGTTGATGGCCTCAAAGCCGGTGCCGATGATTATCTTGGCAAACCTTTTCATCTGGAAGAATTACTGGCGCGACTGGATTCCCTGTTACGCCGCAGTCAGGATCGCCCCGGCCAGTCACTGGCTGTAGCCGGACTGATACTGGATGAAGAACGCCAGGAAGTTATTTTACATACCGGCGAAAAATTAACGCTGACAGGTACCGAGTATCGTTTGTTGCGTTATTTTATGAGCCATGCCGGCAAAGTCCTGTCAAAAAACCAGTTAAGCGAACATGTTTATGAATGGGATACAGATCATGACAGCAATGTGATTGAAGCCCATGTCAAACGCCTGCGCCAGAAAATTGGTAAAGACCTGATCGAAACGCGACGCGGCCAGGGTTATGTACTGGTTAACACATAAAAATGAACTCCATTGAACGTAAACTGCAATTCAGCCTGAGCCTTAGCATTTTATTTTTAATGCTAATTCTCGGCTGGTTGCTGTTTATGATTGTGCAGCAACTGACCGATGACTTTATCGGCTCACGCCTGCAACACGATGCAGAATCTTTATTATCCTCTCTGGTCATCGATGAACAGGGTAACGTTCAGATGAATGCAGTGCATGATAGCGGCATTTATAACCAGCCTCTTTCCGGACATTACTATATTGTCCTGACTAATAATTCCGTGTTGTATTCACGTTCGTTATGGGATACGTCAATTGATATTCAGCCATTAAACGCCGGCGAATCACAATTATGGCATAGCGACGGCCCCGCCAATCAGGCACTGCTGGTGTGGAGCGGTGGTTACATTAAACAGGACAGGCACATCACGATTGCCGTCGCCGAGGATCTATCCCCGCTGCAACGGCAATTACGCTATTACAGCGCGCTATTTGCTGGCATCACGTTATTGTTTCTTGGCGTTTTGCTAATCGTGCAACACTACATTGTCAGGCGCTCATTCCAGTCGCTGAACGCCATCAAAAATGAATTACGCCAACTCGAACAGGGCGCAATACGCCAACTGATCTGCCAGGCACCCCTTGAAGTGCAGCCGCTGGTCACCGAAGTAAATCGACTGATCACCTTAATGGATCAACGACTGCAACGTTCACGCAATGCCCTGGGTAATCTTGCCCATGCGTTAAAAGGGCCGTTGAATTTAATCACGCAAATTTGTGATAACGAAACGCTCAAACAATATCCGGACATTCGTAACGAGCTATTGCAGCACACCAAAGTACTGCAACAATTAATTGACCATGAATTAAAACGCGCAAGGCTCGCCGGCACCGGCGGATCCGGCCAATACTTCCAGCCGCAGGATGAACTGCCTTCACTGGAAAAACTGTTACAGCGATTATACGAACATAAATCATTACAAATTCACCACCAGTATCCTGATCACGCCCTGGGCGACACCGACCGCAATGACATGCTGGAGTTGCTGGGCAATTTACTGGACAACGCCTGCAAATGGGCAAACAACAAGGTGGTTTATTCCATTCAACAAGATCAGCACATCACCATCACAGTGGAAGATGATGGCCCCGGCTGCAGCAACGAGCAATTAAAAATATTAACCCAACGTGGTGTAAAACTGGATGAATCGGTACCGGGACATGGCCTGGGCCTGGCCATAGTGAAAGATATAGTCAATCTTTATAATGGCGAGATGCAATTTGACAGATCACCTGAGCTGGGTGGGTTACGCGTAATAATCAAGCTTCACTATTGATCTATACGGCGTTGCTCAGTGATCAAACATCAAAAAAATTTTGAATTTAATTGGACACCCAACATAGAATTTAATTGGACACCCAACATATATTTAGGAATTTAATCAGAATTTAATTGGACACCCAACCGAATTTAATTGGACACCCAACATATATAAATTTAATTGGACAATTTAACGACAATTTAACTGGACAATTCAAATTTAATAGGACACCCAACATATATTTGACATCTAAATAAAACCACAACCACTATAATTTAATAGGACACCCAACATATATTTGACATCTAAAAACCACAACAACTATCGTTTGGCTTTCATCATGATAAGGACATTGCCATGCCCAGACCTCGATACAGCCAGGTATCCCTGGCTTCAACACCCTACTACCACTGCGTATCGCG
>JACPVK010000094.1 GCA_016191795.1 Gammaproteobacteria bacterium | reverse complement strand
AAGCTGTGACTTTACCAGCATATCGTCAGCATCTGCCATACCGAGATCGGCATAAACATTACCGGAACTTTTTTCAATCTTGGTTATGTTGTTTACCTTTTGCATGAGCTTCTGCAAAAATTATTCACCTGCAGAGCATGTCCGAAGCCATCACGCCGCCAGCTTCAAACTCACCTTCCGACCGAGCCGGGCTTCCAGCGTAATCAACATTTCGAGACTGAATTTTTCCCATTTGCCGCGCACCAGATCAGATACCCGCGATTGGGAAATTCCGAGTTTATCGGCCGCATCGCTCTGAGTCAGATTGTTTTTCTCGATATAGATACGCAGATCATTCATGAGGGCTGAACGCATTTGCAGGATCGCGGCTTCTGCTGTGTCGAGCCCCAGATCATCAAAGACATTTCCTGATGATGTGATAATTCTGTCTTTTATAACTTTGGCTTTGGCAATTTTTTCTTTCATGATACTCATTCAGGCTGGAGGCAACTCTGATGTGCGCTTGTTATATCCTGGATTGTGGTGCTAACCCGGATATTTCACCAAAAGCGGCCATCCAAAAGCGTCGGCCTGAAGGCCGGCCTACAAATACAGCATTTCCCTGCCGGGATGACGAACCTACCCTTAACTTACCGGCTTTGGCTCTCTCAATAAGCACCGACAATATATAAAAACTTATATAGTCGCAACATTCCGCTACGCGTGGGGAGGCCGCACTGGTTATAATCCCGCATCATTCTTCAACCCGCTCCGAGATCCATGGAAAAAACCTACAACCCGCAAGCCATCGAACAAAACTGGTACAACACCTGGGAAAACAAAGGCTATTTCGAGCCACGCGTCGACGGCGGCAAGCCCTATTGCATCATGATTCCGCCGCCGAATGTCACCGGCACGCTGCATATGGGCCATGCGTTTCAGGACACCATCATGGATGCGCTGATCCGTTATCACCGCATGAAAGGCGACGACACGCTGTGGCAGGCGGGCACCGACCACGCCGGTATCGCCACCCAGATGGTAGTGGAACGCCAGCTCAATGCCGAGAACAAAACCCGCCACGATCTGGGGCGTGATGCATTCATCAAGCGCGTATGGAAGTGGAAAGAAGAATCCGGCGGCAGCATTACCCGCCAGTTGCGCCGCATTGGCGGCTCGCTCGACTGGGCACATGAACGCTTTACCATGGATGAAGGTTTATCGCGCGCCGTGAGCGAAGTCTTTATTCGCCTGCACGATGAAGGCCTGATTTACCGTGGCCAGCGGCTGGTGAACTGGGACCCGGTATTGCACACCGCCGTGTCGGATCTGGAAGTGCTATCTGCCGAAGAAAATGGCCATATGTGGCATATGCGTTATCCACTGGCTGATGGCTCTGGCCATTTGATCGTGGCGACCACGCGGCCCGAAACCATGCTCGGTGACACCGCGGTGGCGGTGCATCCGGAAGATGAACGCTATAAACATCTCATCGGCAAACAAATTCGTTTGCCATTGTGCCATCGCGACATTCCAGTTATTGCCGATGATTATGTGGATCCGGCCTTTGGTACCGGTTGCGTAAAAATTACACCGGCGCATGACTTTAACGACTACGCCATGGGTCAGCGCCATCAGTTACCGATGATCAATATTTTCACCAAAGATGCACGCATCAATGAAAATGCCCCGCCAAGATATCGTGACCAGGATCGTTACGAAGCACGCGACATGGTCGTACACGATTTAACCGAACTCGGCTTGCTGGAAAAAATTGATGATCATAAATTAATGGTGCCGCGCGGTGATCGTACCGGCGCGGTGATTGAACCGTATTTAACCGATCAATGGTTTGTAAAAGTGGCACCACTGGCCAAACCGGCGATTGAAGCCGTGGAAGACGGCCGCATTAAATTTGTACCCGATAACTGGAAAAATACCTATTACGACTGGATGCGTAATATTCAGGACTGGTGTATTTCACGCCAGATCTGGTGGGGCCATCGCATACCGGCATGGTATGACGAAGCGGGCAATATTTATGTCGCGGAAAACGAAGCAGCCGTGCGTAAAAAATATAAATTGGCAGCCGATTTAAAATTAAAACAGGATGACGATGTACTAGACACCTGGTTCTCCTCTGCCCTGTGGCCGTTCTCCACACTCGGCTGGCCGGATAACACCGCACGATTAAAACAGTTTTATCCCACCAGCGTGCTGGTCACCGGATTCGATATTATTTTCTTCTGGGTGGCGCGCATGATCATGATGGGCATGAAATTCATGGATGGCGAAGTGCCGTTCAGGGAAATTTATATCCATGGCCTGGTGCGTGATGCCGAAGGCCAGAAAATGTCCAAATCAAAAGGCAATGTACTCGACCCGATTGATTTGATCGACGGTATTACCCTGGATGCATTACTCGCCAAGCGCACCACTGGTTTAATGCAGCCGCAAATGGCAAAAAAAATCGAGCAGTCCACGCGCAAACAATTTCCCGATGGCATACCGGCGTTTGGTACCGATGCCATGCGTTTTACGTTTGCCGCACTGGCTTCCACCGGCCGCGACATACGTTTCGATTTAAATCGCGTCGAAGGTTATCGCAACTTCTGTAACAAGCTGTGGAATGCCACGCGTTATGTGTTGATGAACACCGAAGAACACGACACCGGCTTGAACGGTGGCGACATTGAATTATCCCTGGCGGACCGCTGGATATTGTCGCGTTTGCAAACTGTGAGCGGCAGCATTAATCATCACATCGAACATTATCGCTTCGATCTGGCGGCGCATGATTT
>JACPVK010000145.1 GCA_016191795.1 Gammaproteobacteria bacterium | reverse complement strand
TTTTCCCATTTGCGTTTATTTGCGTTCATTTGCGGACTTAATCTTTTGACTTAATCTTTTAATCTCCGTGGTCGCGGGCATGATCCGCTCCTACAACATGGTAAGGACATAGCATGAAATATCTGATTATTCTCATCTCGCTGTTGTTAACCACAGCCTGCGGCACTCAGCCTTTACGCGGCACTGGCGACCTTGGAGTGATCATCGAACGCGCCATTGGCCGGGTACAAATTGTCGAGCACAGCCATCACACGTCACTGGCAAAAATTGATGGCCTGGGTGATTTATCGCACGCTTCCATCGTGTTTTCGCGCGATGCACGTTACGCCTATGTATTTGCACGCGATGGCGGCCTTACCAAAGTGGATTTACTTGGCCAGAAAATTGTCAAGCGTGTGATGCAATCCGGCAACAGCATCGGTGGTGCCATATCGCAGGACGGTACCCTGATTGCGGTTTCCAATTACACCCCCGGTGGCGTAAAAGTATTTGATGCGGATACCCTGAACATGGTGGCTGATATTCCGGCTACCTGGGGTGACAATCAACCATCCAAAACGGTTGGACTGGTGGATGCACCCGATCAGAAATTTGTTTTCAGTTTGTACGATGGCGGTGAAATCTGGTTGCTGGATATGCAGGATAAAACCCGGCCAAAAATCACCAAATATCCCAACATAGGCTCCCTGCCCTACGACGCCCTGATCACACCCGATGGCCGTTATTACATCGCCGGATTATTTGGTGAAGATGGCATGGCGATGCTGGATTTATGGCACCCGGAAAACGGCGTTAAACGCATACTCGATCATTATGGCCGTGGCCGCGAAGCCTTACCGGTATTCAAAATGCCGCATCTGGAAGGCTGGACCACGGCTGGCGACAAAATTTTTATACCCGCGGTGGGTCAGCATGAAGTATTGATCGTCGATAAAAACACCTGGAAACAGCTAGGCAGCATTCCCGTGCATGGCCAGCCCATATTCGTCATGTCGCGGCCAGATAACCGTTATATCTGGGTCAACTTCGCCCACCCCAATAACGACACCCTGCAGGTCATTGATGTTGAAACCCATCAAATTGTCAAAACCCTCAAGCCCGGCAAGGCCGTATTGCATATGGAATTCACCCCGCGTGGCAATCAAATCTGGGTATCGGTACGCGATGAAGACCGTGTAGATGTATACGACACGCGCACCTACGAAAAAATCACCTCGCTGCCGGTCGATAAACCCAGTGGTATTTTCTTTACCAGCCGGGCTCACGAGATCGGACTGTAGTCTTGCCTTACATCAAGGCCGGGCTCTGTAGCCCGGCTACACTGAAACTACCTAACAGGCACAGGTGCCATTTATGACTCAGGCAGTTCGCAGCCAGCAACAGCTGCACCGTTTACTGAATGACTTTCAGCACAGCTTTCCGGTATCTGCTACCCCTTATGCCGATATGGCTGCGCAAATGGGCATCACCGAAACCGAACTGCTTGCCTGGTTACAGGCCCTGCAGGATGAAGGCACCATCAGCCGTATTGGCGCCGTATTTCGTCCCAATCGCATCGGCGTCAGCACACTCGCCGCCATGGCCGTGCCGGAAAACAAATTAGCCGTGATTGCCGATTTAATCAGCAGTTATCCTTCGGTTAATCACAATTACAAACGCGAACATCATTTTAATTTGTGGTTTGTGGTCACCGCAGAAAACCAGAACAGGCTCGACGCCATTTTGCAGGACATGGAACAACGTGCCGGTTTGCGCGTGCTCACCTTGCCGATGGAAAAGGATTACCACATTGATCTTGGCTTTCCTTTGCAACTGGTTCATAGAGTTTAAACATCATGATGAAGACATTGGCACAGAGACACGGAGACACAGAGACAATGTTTTTTAATTTCTCTGTGTCTCTGCGACTCTGTGTTAAAAACAGGCACACACCAGGTTTGATAGCAAGACAAAAGGCTGATAAGCATGCTTAACGAACGCCAGCTCATTACCGTATTACAACATGGTCTACCACTGATCAGCCGCCCCTACGCGGCCATTGCCGAACAAATTGGCAGCACGGAACAGGAAGTGATGGAATACATTACCGCCATGCAGGCGCGCGGTGACATTAAACGTTTTGGTGTTGTGGTGCGTCATCGCAACCTGGGTTACCAGGCGAACGCCATGGTGGTATGGAATATTCCGGATGATCGCGTCGATGAACTGGGTGGCTGCTTTGGTAAATTCGAATTTGTTAATTTAAGTTATCGCCGTCCACGTCGTCTGCCAGACTGGCCCTACAACCTGTTTTGCATGATCCATGGTCATGATCGTGATGATGTATTACGCAATCTGGCGCAAATGATTGATTCGTGTCATGTTGGCGATATGCCGCATGCCATATTATTCAGCACACATTGCTACAAACAACGTGGCGCCGTTTATATTCACGACCAGATTAATGGCAACGACCATTTAACGAACAAAAGTGACATTGCATGATGGAAGCCCTGCACAGTCTGGATAAAAAAATCATCAACAGTTTGCAGGGTGGTTTTCCGCTATGTGAAAAACCCTGGGATGTTTTATCCCAACAACTCGATATACCGGCGGATGAAATCATGTCGCGCATTGAGCGCCTGATGCAGGACGGTTACATCAGCCGCTTTGGCCCCATGTACAATGCCGAAAAACTCGGCGGGGGCTTAACGCTCGCTGCCATGAAAGTACCGCCGAATCGTTTTGATGAAGTCACTGACTGTGTGAATGCTTTCGATGAAGTGGCACACAACTATCAACGCGATCATATTTTCAATATGTGGTTTGTACTGGCCACCGAAAAGCCGGAACAGATCAAACAGATTATTAAAAAAATCGAAAAACAAACCGGCTTACTGGTCTACAACATGCCCAAGAAGGAAGAATATTTTCTGGGCCTGAAGTTCGAGGTGTAAGCATGCAAACCTCCCCGGCAGAACAAACTGTGTACACCATAGATAACATCGACCGCGAGATTATTCGCATCACCCAGCAAGGCTTGCCACTGGTACGCGAGCCTTACCA
The DNA here is from genome assembly GCA_016191795.1 of Gammaproteobacteria bacterium. Taxonomy (GTDB): domain Bacteria; phylum Pseudomonadota; class Gammaproteobacteria; order SZUA-229; family SZUA-229; genus JACPVK01. The sequence continues at coordinate 679 of JACPVK010000145.1, read as the reverse complement.
GGCTATTGCTGCACAACTGGGCATCAGCACGCAACAGCTAATTGAACGCATGCAGGCCATGACCGATAGCGGCATTATTCGCCGCACCGGCGTGGTACCCAATCATTACAAACTGGGCTACACCGCCAACGGCATGAGCGTGTGGAATGTGCCGGAAACCCTGATCACCGAAATCGGCATGACCATTGGCGCACTGGATTTTGTCAGCCACTGTTATCAACGCCCGCGCTTTCTGCCGGAATGGCCCTACAATTTATTTGCCATGGTGCATGGACGCAGCAAAGACGAAGTACGCGACAAGGTTGAAATTATTGCCGGACTACTCGGCGACAACAATCGCGGCCATAGTGTTTTATTCAGCACCAAAATATTGAAGAAAACCGGATTGCGAATTAAAGACTAAAAGAAAACGCAAATGGATTTATTGGTTATGCATTCTTTGTGGGTCGGCCTTCAGGCTGACGCTGTTTTGTGGCTGTTGTGCAAAAACGTCAGCCTGAAGGCTGACCCACAATGAATAATTTGCACTGCAAAGCTTTTTAATTCATTCGCTTTTATATGCGTTAATTAGCGTTCATTTGCGTTTTCTTTTTCCTTTTGTTACCTAAGGGGCACGACATGTTTAGAATGACCCAGATTATGCAAACCATGCTCGATGACAAACCCCTGCCACCGGCGC
>JACPVK010000144.1 GCA_016191795.1 Gammaproteobacteria bacterium | reverse complement strand
TCCCGGCAGGGATTGCCGGGATGACAGCTTTATCCTTAAGGAGGCTCTGATTAAATCAGAGAATACTGTTTTTTTCGTCATTCCCGAATGCTTTTGTCGGGAATGACGCTGAATTATTTGTGTTGATACTTGTTCAGAGATTCCTTAACTTAATGGCATAGGGGTCAGTGTAAAATTTTTCAGATATCACCTGCCATTGCACGAGTTTTTACAGTGACACCAAATATTATGGCCGCCGCATAGTTTCACGTTAGAAGACAAGAATGAGCTTTAACAACGATATCGCAAAAGTTAAAGACGAGTCCCAGCCTCTGGGCATTCGGTACATGAGTTTGCGTCACTGTGTCGGATTGTATTCCCCTCTTGGTTTCACCAAGACTTGGGAATTCATGAAAAACAAGTTCGGACTACGAGAAGGAGAGAAAAACGAAAGCAGTGTGCTTATCCAATGCGCGGAGTTTTTAGAGGTGGACAGAACGGCGTGGATAGAGGTAAAAAACGCGCATGAAAAGTTTATAAAAACCCGAGTAAAGCTCGGCCTGCCCAAGCCAAAATGCAGTTGCGAGCATTGATAATGTCTTCTAACTTTTTATTCGAGCCAACGCGGTGTGACAGCGCCGCAACGTCCAGAGGATATTTGGGGTAAAATATTTTCAGATATCACCAGCCATTGCACGAGTTTTTACACTGACACCAATATATTCCGACACCAATATATTCACACCAAATATTTTCGCACGAGGTATAGTTCTAAATGGAAATCAGCTACACTGGATTCTTATTAACTGTTGCACTTTGAACTTATAACCGCGTTCGCTTAATTGGGAGTAACTATGAATAAAATGAAATTCACGTCTTTAGCCGTACTTGCGGCCGCACTGCTCTCAGCTTGCGTCACCACGCCAACGCCGCAAAACGCCGAGGAACATCGCAAGGTGATTGCACAGGGTGTTTACGGAGCGGAATTTGAAACCTTTGTGGCAAAACGGCCTTACAAAGCAACAGCCGCATTGATAAAAGCGAAAGTCAGTGAGTGTCTATCCGCAAAGGTCGATCATCAAGCATGCAGAAAATCGGGATTCATGAGTAGTAGTTGCAATGAATACAGCGATACTTATTTGCCAACAGTTATCGCTGGGCCGCAGCGAACTGAGTTGCATGTCCAGTTCAAGCGTGAGGGGAGTGGCGCCGGGGAGCTGCATATTGGAGGTCAGCCTAACGCAGGTGGCAGGTATGTGGTCGTTGCCGATTTCACGACGGCTGATAACGGCAAAGCGACAAAGGTCGAGATTTACGGTAATAACGTGGAGCGATCCATTCCCCGAGCGATCAGACATTGGGTCAACGGGACCAACCTGGGGTGCCCTGACTTCAAACCGGAACTCGTGATTCCTGGCATGGGTAAGTCTACGAAGTGAGCGAGTTTCCCTGCCTGCTATGGCGAGCTCTGTTTACGAAGCCGCGCGCCATCCTCGACAGCCTTGCTGTATGGTTCATGGCAGGCATCGACAGATTGAGCAGAAAAGTTCAGTGTGCAATACAAGCAGAATATCAATTGAGGTGGCTTCCATGAAAAACTTCGTGTCTTGGCACCGGCTGATTTTCTTGTCGGTCGGGCTGCTTGCGGGCTGCGCTGCAACGCCACAGTACTATCCGAACACCCACGAAAAAAATCTCACGGTCAATCTGAAGCTGTCCGAAAATGGCGGCTTCATGACTACGGTCAACGCGTATGCTGGTGTCAACGACATTGCCGGCGATTGCTCCAGCCGATACTTAGGCTTTGTCGATCTAAAGGACGGTGCCAACAAATTCGGCCTTGCTCCCGGAAAAAGAGCATATCTTGCGGTCCAGATCTCAACCAGCATTGGTTATAGCAGCTCGCAATTACAGCGCGGCACCCTGATCACGCCTGTGGCGGGAAAACAGTACGAGATCACTGCCAATTATGTGGACGGTATGTTCGACTTCAGGTTGTTTGAGGTTACCAAGTCTGGAAAAAAAGAGCTTCCGATAGTTCCGATCTCAGCATGCAAGCTGGCAAAGGACGATAGGAGGCAAACATTCGCAATACAGCAATTTAGCTAACTGATTAATCTATGACGGGAAACATAGTGTTTTTATTAACAACACGAATTTAACTAATTTCGAGGTTTTTCTACAGCCTCATTAGCATTACCATAAGGAAATTTTCTCTTGAATAATGAATCAACAATTTATAGTGAAGTTCTTGACGCCATGGGAATGCCACTTGACCTACTGATCTTTGAAGGTATTGCTGCAGTAATCTCATTAGGAGCAACTACCTTAATACTTATAGCAAGCTTAAAAATACATAAAACAGGAGATACTCCTGGAGGTAAACAAATACTAGGCAGTCTACTTGGTAGTATTGTTATCACATTAGTTAGCGCCTCATATGCAATGTATTCTGATGAGGTAAATAATATTATTGTCGGCACATTTGAAATAATTGTGGCTTTATTATTTTTTCTCGGTGCTTCTGGTTTCTTGAAATTGGCAAAATATTTGAAAGGAATGTAAACAAGGCCAGAGAACAATTGTTTCTAATATTAGCGATATTTGTTCTCTGACCCGAATGGCACTTACTTAAGCACAGAAGCGATTGAATGTAGGAGCGGGCCATGCACGCTACCAACAAAGCATTTACTACAGAGGACACAGTGACCACAGAGAGCACAGAGGAATATCCGATTGTTTTTCTCAGTGACCTCCGTGTCCTCGGCAACTGCTCCTGCGTTGCTCTACCTCCTGCATCCGTGCAGTCGTCTGTGGTTAGGCTTTTTTCTTTTATACTGGTCGC
>JACPVK010000143.1 GCA_016191795.1 Gammaproteobacteria bacterium | reverse complement strand
TTCTCTACCTCTTTATTTATTACTGCAGCCCTTCTAGTATTTTCTTTGTCATCCTCGTTACCTTCTTGAATGTTTTTCAATTCCATCAATAGTAACTGTTCAATTTCATCTAGCAGATAATGGTGGCAGGCCATTCCATACTTATCGATGTCTTCAGCTTTAGAGGGAAGGACAGTTTTTAGTAAGTTATTCGTGTTTTCGAAATTCAAAAATTTCTCTGCGTTATCGACGCCTATCTTCAACACCTGCATTACAGCCAAAGCTTGCAATATCACGGAAGAGTATGCCGAGTAGTACGCCCAAGCCAACGGAGTAAGAAATGGCCGGGCCAGCTTCGACCCAGACATATCCAAGTTCGTAATATCGAGTTTTCCGCCGATAGTTTCAATGAATTTTCTAAACTTTGGATTCTTTGAGGATTCTTTAGCACACTCTTCAAAATTTAATGCTCCTAGTGCTGTAGATATGTACTTTGCTTTTTCTAGCTCCTTAACAGAACTCCATATCTGGTCTATGGCTTGTAGCTTCCTCTGATAGAGAGCTCCTTGCCGTGTTAGCAGTCCTGACATAGCTCCTGAACGGAGAGCTTCGATTTGCGCTTCTTTAGATTTCAGCTCAGAACGGAGAACTTCTAATTTGCTATCAAATTCATTTTTTACACTGTTTGTCAGGCGAGTCATTATCAGCGATCTTGCAAGCCACAACGCCCCACCAAACAATGATGTAACTGTTAATGATGGTATCCAGTCTGTTAATTGATCCACGGTATTCCTCTGAGCCTAGCGTTTAAGGCCAGCGGCGTCAAAAACCGCGCAGCGGTTTTGGCGTCCGTCCTGGGCCGACTTGTTAGAGGGGATTGTTTTTCTCATTGATCGCACAGCTCTTGGAATCGATAAAATCTGCTAAATGTAGTCCTTTTTCAAAGGCATTTACTAATTCTTGCTTGTCTACACCTTGCCAGTGTTCATTGTACGGATCATAGAACATTTTATGCACTAAGTTATTGCGAACCCGATTGAACGTTGATATATCTTTTTGTTCTTCTTCTGTGATAGCTCCTAATACTAATAAAGCCTTTGATGCATTATTCAAAGAAAACTCATTAGAAATATCCCAAGCTTTTGACCAACTATCAAAACTGGCGCCTAGAAGTGTGCGCTGAAGAAGCAACAGCTCTCTGAGTTTACACTCAATCCATCCATGTAGAGTTTGCAACGCCTCAAGGTAATAACCATCATCAAATGCTTTTTTGGCATACTCTGGAGGGAAACCATTTATCTTAATAAACTCAGACATTTTCCCTCTAACGTAGAGCTCACCGACGAGGCCGCTTTTGGCCGAGGACGGTGTGTAGCGATTTGTTATGTGTAATTACTCTGACCATAGTAATGCTGCCGTCTTGTCCTTGGTAGATACTGACAACCTAAAGGCCCAATATACATTTAGTTTTTTTGTTTCAAAAGATTGCAATGTAATAGATGAAAAATCAATAGTGGCAGACGCAATTGTGTCTAGATATGTTTTTGATTTTATGTCATCAATACTTAGAAGTAAATTACTATTGCCATAACTCATGGGCGTTAACGAATTATTTGTTATTTGAATCTCGCCATATAAGAAGTTGCTATTTTTCGATTTTTGTACAGAGTTAGATTCATATTTTGCAACAATGACCAAGCCACCATCCTGAAGTCGAACTTCACCTGCAAACGAATATATTGAAAGTAACGACAGGAATATAAAGAGAACTACTTTGTTCATTGTTTCCTTACACATAACGCTTTGTTTAAACCGACGCGAAGGAGCGCAGCTCCGAAGCGGTCGGGTGCGCAACGCGCGCGTATTTGAAACAATGGCAAGGGATTGCTGGCGAATGCTTCATGAGTAAGCCAATTGGCCGAGAACCAATGCGAGCACCACTACGCAGAGAATAATGCCCATAGTTCGAGTTCGAGATGGCGTTGCGTAAAAGTAGCCACCACTCCAAATACTTTCCGACCAGCCTCTCCGTCGCCGCCACGCTACGGCAGATTCCGGGCTAATTACGCACCACAGTCCTTGGGCAGCTACTAAGGCAAGAAATATGGTGAGTGCGATTGTTTCCATTTGTCTCTAGATCCCTAACAGTGTAATAAAGTGGACGCACCGGTCCGCCTGTTACTTTTTGGGTTGATTAGTAATGTCGCCATTTTTACCTGTTTAATCAGAAACTACCAGTAAAACCGTTGGATATTGAAATCGGGAAAAGCGGACCCGCTATTTCCACTTATAAAATCAGCAAGGTCCGCTTTAAAGAAGTTTTATTAGTGAATGATGATTGACGGTTTATTGGCTAAATTGACTCATTCCATGAGCTTCGTTGATGGTCCGCTTAAGATCAACACCGCTATCCTGGCTATATGCATAACGCCTGTCTGCGTCAATCGCACCTATCATAAAGACTTCATTCCTTACACTTAAGTTGAGCCAATGCTCGCCTTACCACATCAATATCCGCCGGATATTTTACTCCCTGCTCGCTTAATGTTCGTCGCCAGCTACGTGCGCCGGGCAAGCCATTAAATAATCCCGTTATGTGTTTAGTGATGCTATGCAGCCTTGTGCCGGCGGCAATTTCAGTTTCTATATAGGGCAATAATTGTTCAACAATTTCGAAACGGGTTGGTACAGCATGGCCATCATTAAAAAAAACAGCATCCACTTGCGACAACAAATACGGATCATGATACGCAGCACGCCCCAGCATAACGCCATCCACATATTGCAATTGTGCCTGCGCTGTTGGTAAATCAGTAATACCGCCGTTGATGATGAATTGCCATTGCGGATAGGTTTTTTTCAGGCGATACACCACGTCGTATTGTAATGGCGGTATCTCACGGCTTTCTTTTGGGCTCAGGCCGCTTCACCAGGCCTTGCGTGCATGCACAATAAATATTTCGCAACCACCCTGGGCAACTGTTTCGATAAACTCACACAACTCATCCCAGGAGTCACGATTATCAATACCTATTCGATGCTTAACCGTTACCGGAATATCAACAGCATCTCGCATGGCTGACACACAATCAGCCACCACGTCTGGAACCGCCATTAAACATGCACCAAATCGACCGGACTGCACGCGATCACTGGGGCAACCCACATTCAGATTGATTTCATCATATCCATGCGCAGCACCGATTCTGGCACAGCGCGCCAGCTCGCCCGGATCGCTGCCGCCTAATTGCAGGGCCAGTGGATGTTCTGCGCTATGGAATTTCAGAAATCGATCCGTCTGCCCGTGTAACAACGCACCGGTTGTCAACATTTCGGTATACAGCAGGGCATGTCGGGAAATTAAACGTAAAAAATAACGCTCGTGTCGATCTGTCCAGTCGATCATGGGAGCAACACTGAAGGCGCGATTAATCATACAGGATCATATTCTTAACGAGTGACAAGCAATGGCATGGGACAATCAATACTCTCGCAAATCGCCCTTAATAATTCCGCTTCTGCCGGCATGATAATGCCATCATCCATAACCAGATCTGCACAGACGTCAATAAAGCTTTTTCTTAGCAACATGGGTGTCTGGCGGATCTTTTCCAGCGCCTGGCTGATTTGAGCCGGCTTGGCCGAGACTTCAATCATGGAGACATCGGCACTGGTAAAGGTATTGATAGCACGTTTCCAGGCAGTACTTTTAAGCTCTGCTGACTGCCCACTGCATAACACCATCATGGATAACAATATACGCACCTCTTCCATCAAGTATTTAAACGAATGGTATTTTACAACATCGGCTCGGCCCGCGCTGGCCGATAAATGCTGCTTTATGATGGTTAAAATGACGAATTCATTGAGTGTGTAACGTTTATCAGACCGAATAATGGTTCCCAGTGTATTAAGAAATTCCAGGCGCTGGACTGTGGTCATGCGCTTTAACTGTGGTAAGGTCATATCAATTAAGGGTAGCCGCATGCGTCTGTCGAGACGCCCGGTTATTTCACGTAATTTATTGACTCGGCTCTGTATATCAGCAGGTAAATTTTGCGCATCGAGCAAGGCATATACCACGCCCGTCGCGCCCTCTATAGCATGGACACTCTGAATTAATACGGACGGCATGGCATGATGGATTTCGCTGGCCAGTGCCATCTGCTGACCTGAGATATTACCGACACTGTCAGACAAGGCCTGTATCTGGCCATCAACAATAGTCTCAAGTGAAGACTCTGTCTTGCGACGTGCAATGATTTTTTTTGCACGCTGCGTTCCCAGATAGGATGGATCTATTGCCTGAATTCTTACAGCCAGTGGTGGGTGCGTTGCCAGCCAGCTATTAACGTTCAGGGATTCGGCAATACACATATGGCTGAGATCTTCGGCATAGGCATTTTGTAAAATTGTGCCGGAATCCGAGCCCTGAATTTTAAACAATGCACCCGTCAGGCCTTTGGGGTTTCGCGTAAACTGTACCGAGGCCGCATCGGCCAGAAATTCACGTTGCCGGGAAATGGCTGCCTTGATGACACGTCCAAAAAACAGGCCGGTATAACCCACCAGGTAAAGGGCCAACCCTAATAACAATATAAATAATGCGCCGCGCCCTTCACCTTCTTTTGCACCACGCATCATTACTTCGCCGATTTTACCAATTAACAATATGCCGGCCAGAATGGCCAGTAACCGCAAATTAATTCGCATATCTCCATTGAGTATATGACTGAATTCATGACCAACCACGCCTTGTAACTCGTCGCGATCCAGTTGCTCCAGTGCACCGCGTGTTACCACCATAACGGCTTCAGTCGGACGAAATCCGGCCACAAACGCGTTAATAGACGTTTCGTTCTCCAGGACAAATAATTGCGGGACCGGCATCCCTGAAGCGATGGCCATTTCTTCTACGACATTGGTAAAGGTTTTATCCGCCGGGTTTTTTGAACTGGCAACAACGGGTATGGCGCCAACCATCAGGGCCACCGCTACACCGCCATCCGACAGGCGCAGCAATTTATAAAGACTGCCGCTTACGATGACACCAATGGTCATTAATGACACATACAACCAGGTGTCACTCGCCAGCCATCCGCGGGTGTATTGAGATGAACCGGGAGAAGTGATCTCTGAATAAACAAACAGGAGTCGTAACGCGGTATCGACAACTACATTAACGACAAGCACCGTCGCTGCAATAGCAACAACAAAATATAAAATGAGCAGCCAGGTTTTGCGGCGCGCCTGATCCTGGCGGGTAAAAAAATCCATGATTCACATCCGATCAGAACATGCACACCACAACAATAAACTTGTCTGGCGTGCAATAGTCAGGGACGAACGCATGGTGAATATCAGAATGAAACTTTTACCGGCTGTTTAAAATCCACCGATTCCGGCTCGTATAATTGTGCCGCCTTGAATCCACCAAAGCCTGCAACAAAATTATTGGGGAATTGCTCGCGGTAAGTATTGTAATGCATCACCGCATCGTTATATGCCTGACGTGCAAACGACACACGGTTCTCGGTGGAAGACAGCTCTTCCATGAGTTGCGACATAGTCTGGTTGGCCTTGATGTCAGGATAATTTTCTGCCAGAGCAAACAATTTGCCCAAACTTCCATTTAATGCACCTTCGGCCGCCATTAAGGATTGAATAGCCGCAGCATTATCCGGACTGGATGCAGCCACCCGGGTGGCATTCACTGCCTGATTACGTGCCGAGATCACTGCGCTCAGAGTTTCTTTCTCATGAGCCATATAGGCTTTGGCGGTTTCAACCAGATTAGGAATTAATTCATGACGGCGTTGCAGCTGTACATCAATCTGTGCAAACGCGTTTTTAAACCGATTTCGCAGGGACACCATGTTGTTATAAATAACAACCAGAAAAAAAACAATAATGACTAACACAGCCAAAAACAAAAGACCCATATTTTCTCCATTTAATAAAGCAACATATTAAATATTCATGTACCTCCTGGCCGGAGGGTCACGATTTGATTATGACACTAGCCTGGATATTTCATCAAAATCACCCGCCATCCCGAGCCTCGCCTTCAAAAACCTTGACGCAGAGATAACAGATGAAAACCCGGCGCCGCTGTGTCTGTGCGTCAAAATCTTCTGGCTTTCACGGATGTAACGCCTTGCCACCTTGTGTCGCGTTAGTTTCAGAGTCATAAAAACAAACATTTGCGCTTTTACTTGCGTTAAGTCTTTTCTGTTTTGGTGAAATATTCAGGCTAGCAGGGATTTTATTTTGCTCATCAGATCGGCTTCAGCAGCCGGCTTGACAATATAATCTGCCGCGCCCTGGCGCTGTGCCCAGAGGCGATCCGTATCCTGATCCTTGCTGGTGAGCATGATCACCGGAATATGCTGTGTTTTGGCATTTTTGGTAATGGTGCGCGTTGCCTGAAAACCATTGAGACCGGGCATCACCACATCCATCAGGATCAGATCCGGCAGCTCGGCCGTAGCGCGATCAATTGCACTATCACCATTTTCTGCGATCAGAACCTCATGCCCGTGTTTTTGCAGGATTTTTAACAGCACCTGACGCTGTGTGGGGGAATCATCTACTACGAGTATTTTTGCCATGCGGTCGCCTTGTGTGCCTTCCCTGCTTGTTTTAGTATCAGCATCCTTATCCGATTTAATCCTAGACCATTCTGGAGAATTCGCCCGAATTTTCTATTCCCCGAAGAGGTCAGCGACTACCTTCTATCCGACAATCAACCTCGGCAATCAGATGTTTATCACTGAAAAGACCAGTCATGTAAAACCGTCACTTTAAATTTCTGGTTTTGCGAGTCAAACACAACACTGTCCGGGGTAATTTGCAGCAGCCGCATTCCGGGCATCAATTCGTCGCCCTCACTCATATACCGGCCATTAATAATGACACTGCGATGCAGCGGATTAGCGGAATACACGTGGCCGGCAAACTGCAGTTGCGGTATCGATTGCTGTATCTGATCCGATAGTTGTGAAATATCCTGGACCGAATCAATGGCCACGGCCTGATTTTTCTCCCGACGCGGCATTGGCTGCGGCATAACCGGCAGGGGGGCCTGTTTTTCGATGGTTTGCCTGACCGGTTCAGCGGTTTTCGCCGGAGCAAGCTCTGGCCTGACAGGTGCGACCGCGACAGATACGGGTGGCGTGACAGCCTGATTAACCACAGCAGGCAAGGAATCATTCATATTCGACCAGGGCCGCAACCAGCCCAGAAGAAAAGCCAGCGCCAGCAAACACAAACCCAGCGCCCAGTACGGCCAGCGTGGTAACGCCTTGTCTGGCACAGCCACACTTTGATGCAGGCTTTGCAAATCCGGCACCTGGCCACGGCTGCGTTCCTGCTGGGATTTTTTCAGGGCCTCCAGTATGTAAGACATCAGCCTTGATCCTTTTGAATCAAATGCGGCTCGATGGCACCACTGGATTCATTGAGATGAATCAGGGTTTGCACCCCTGCCACGCCATCGGCGAGCAGCCCCTGCTGTAATTGATACGCTCGAACTTTTTCTGCCAGTTCAACATCGTATTCACTTGACTCAACATAAGGTTCCGCCGGGTTTATCTGACTGATTTTTTTTCGTAACCACAATACGTCATCGCCGCTATAACCAACATGCATCATATCGGTGTAACCGGGCGGTTGCTGCCACAACAGGATAAATTCACCACGCCAGCGGCTACGAAGCAATTCAAGCGATAACGCCTGAATGGACCCGGCCAGATTTATCACGGCAGTTTCGTTGTCAAGATTTATCAGTGCTGCAAAATAAGAATCGCCATGCTCATCATATAATTGCAAAATGACCGGCCGGTTATAGGCGCGAAGTTTATTAATATCGCCGCTTTCTATTAAACAATCCAGCGCATGTAGTTGCGCGTAATAACAGGGTGTTCCATGTTGTTCGGGCTGGTATTCAAGACGCCACAGGGTATACAACGCCTGAAAAGAGAGAATATAACTGCGCAGCGCCCGGTCCGCATCCGGCCAGATTATTTTTGCTGTTACAACAGCTGGCTCAGCAACAGGTGTTACTACCGGCTCTGGCACCGCTACTATTTTTTTTACTTCCGTATCAGCCGCCGCCACGGCACTCACTGTTTTTTCGCTATTAAATTCAAACAACGCAGCCGCCAATAACACTAATACCAGTACTGCCAGCACCGCATATCTCAAGCTGTAACGTCGGGATGGCGTGCCAAACACTTCGTCAGCCGCATGATTCAACGTTTCCAGATTCACCTGCGATTTGTTTTGTACATAAGCACCCAGCAAGGCGCGATCACACAGGACATTTATTAATCGCGGCACACCTTTACTCAATTGATGCAATCGACGCAGACTCGCCTGACCAAACAGGGCGTCCCGACACCCGGCCACCAGCAGGCGATGCTGTACATAAGCACGCGTCTCGGCTGCATTGAGAGGTTCCAGGTGATAACGCGCCGTAATGCGCTGCGATAATTGCGACATGGAAGGCTGCGCCAGTTGCTCGCGCAGTTCAGGCTGACCCAGCAAAATTATTTGTAATAATTTTCGTTCAGCGGTTTCCAGATTGGTGAGCATACGCAATTGCTCCAGCACATCGGCCGCCAGATTTTGCGCTTCATCTATCAGTACCACGGTATTCTCACCGCGTGCATGCGCCGCCAGTAAATCGCGATTAATGCAATCCACATGCGCCTTGATACTGGTCGCCTGATCCGGCCGGGTGATATGCAATTCATCACAAACCGATTGCAACAATTCCAGTGCCGTCATCATGGGGTTTAGTACCAGCGCCAGGCGTGTGTTAGCCGGTGTCTGTTCCAGCAAACACCGGCTCACCGTGGTTTTGCCGGTGCCGACATCGCCTGTCAGTAATATAAAGGCACCATTGGATTTAAGACCGAACAACAGATGCGCCAGAGCCTCACGGTGGCGCTCGCTCATATAGAGATAGCGTGGATCCGGTGCGATGGAGAAGGGTAATTCGTTTAAACCGAAGTATTGCTGGTACATGGGGGGCATTATAAGGCACAACTTGCAGAAACAACGAGCAACGAGTCAACTGACTAGCCAGTGTCATGCTTTAGAGTTGGCAAGCCGGGTGATCTTATCGCTATTTTTTTCGTATCGCCTGACCGCTATTAATCATATCCTGAACAATTGATTCGTTAACAGCCTTGGCGCCGCCAGGCTGTTCTGTAATCCCGGCAATGACATAGCTGCCTCCGCCAATTGGCGTTAACTCCTTATCCGCCAGAAACACGCTCACCTGATATTGACCGGATTGCCAACCACTACCAGGTCTGGTCGACACAAAATCAAATCCATTCGCTGTATTTAACTGGACACTTCTGAACAACAAAAGCTCGCCCGTCTCCGCGTTTTGCCACTTCACAAATGCCTTACTCAGGGGCTCAGACACGGTGATAAAGGCAAATATTTTATCGTATTGCCCAACGTTCACACCAGATCCAAGCAAATTACTTCCGTAAACAGGTGAGGTTGAGAATTCGATACTTGCAATAACATCGCTTTGCTTGACAGGATTTTCCTCAAGAGCTGCTTCAAGCAATCGTTTTGAAAATCCACGTATGTCATCAATCTGTTTTAGATATTCATCGTCGAGAATAGAGGCAAGATTTTTTCGAATGAGATTTTCGGGTAGTTTATCTATCTTTTTTACCAGGTCCTGATACGTAGTGGACACTGGCATGGACACAGGGTGCACATTATTGGCAAGCGCTTTCCTGAGTTCATCATTTAATTTCTGTAACCTTTCAACTTCAACGGGATCAATGCCGGAACTTTCAAAAAAGACTTCAGGCTTATCATTATTAAAACTTACTACTGTCTGGCCTGTAACGTGATTACGTGTAGCAGTGGAAACAGCATAACCAGCCACAAAACAGACAAGACCGAAAGCAAATACGTAAAAGCCTTTCACTTTAGTACCTTATAAAAAACAGACAGACTTAAAAACAGGTAGCCAATCGCTAGCTAACAATCTGACAAAACAGCTATATGGGCTCATCTGCAACGGCAGGATGAGCCCACTTAACTCACATCATCTGCTAACCACACTGCCCACTGGCAGAGCAACCAGAATTTGTCTCAAAACAAGAACTTGCAGCAGGACAAGAGTAGTAGCTAGCGGGACAGCCGGACACATTCGTTGTACAGGAGTCGGAGTCATCACTGCAACCAACGAACATAAAACTCACCAGAGCCAGAAAAATAGTCTTCTTCATAAAATTATCTCACTTCAAAGTCGCGTTAAATGAAATTGAAACTTCCTGTCCTAGGGTACAGCCTCGTATAAAACTCTAGAAGAAGACCCTAAATACAAGTTGAAGATATGACATGTTTCAACTTTCTTCAATACCTGAATGAACTTTTCGGATTAGTGAACATCAGAGTCCAGTTTTGACTTATTCCATAAAGCCTCCAGCTCTTCAGCCGCACACTGCTCAATTTTCTTACCCTGCTGCAGTAACTGCGTCTCAATAAACCTGAATCGCCTTTCAAATTTATGATTACACTGACGCAAGGCTTCCTCGCTATCCACTTGCAAATGACGGGCCAGATTCACACAGGTAAATATCAAATCCCCGGTTTCTTCAAATACCGCTACCTCGTCATGCGACTTCATAGCTTCCTGCAGCTCATCCATTTCTTCTTTTAACTTGGCCAGCACGGGTTCTGCAGCAGGCCAGTCAAAGCCAACCCTGGCCGCCCGCTTTTGCAATTTTTGGGCACGTTTTAACGCCGGCAGGGATTTGGCAACCCCATGCAGAATAGACACCTTCTCAGCATTCGATTGCGCATCACGCTCCGCTGATTTGGTTTTTTCCCAGTTATCATGCACCGCCTGTTCAGTATCAAATTTCGCGTCGGCAAACACATGCGGGTGACGACGTGTCAGCTTGTCATTAATTGCATCCACTACATCCGAAAAATCAAACAGCCCCTGCTCTTTCGCCATCTGCGCGTAGAACACCACCTGAAATAATAAATCACCCAGCTCATCTTTTAATTCGCGCATGTCGCCGCGTTCAATCGTGTCAGCCACTTCGTAGGCTTCTTCCAGTGTGTAGGGTACGATGGTTTTGAAAGTTTGTTTGTTATCCCAGGGGCAGCCGGTTTCGGGATGCCGCAGGGCGGTCATGATTTCCAGGAGACGCTGGAGATTTTGCATGATGGGTTCCTGAATGACGGGTTTGATGTTTAAACTTTAACTTAAAATTGATTATTATCTTTACTGAATTATTTTCTTGCTCTGAAAGTCCTTTTTTCGCATGCTGACGGGTTACTTCTTTTCTTAATCGCTGCCATGTTCTGAATGAAAATACAGTAAACACAGCAAACAAAAAAAGGGCGGATACCCCGCCCTTAAATCAATAATATTTTTCACCAACATCAAAAATCAAATCTAACCCCGACATGTCCGCTGCCATCCATTTCATCATAATCATAACCACCGGTCAGTTCATACTCCATCTGACGATAACCCAGATAAGCGCGTGCACTCGGCGTCACTTCCAGTTCGATGGCTAAACGGTACTCAAGATATCTTTCAGCATCACTGAAGCTGGTGATACTTGGCGCGACAAATACTTCACCCAGGAAGGCAACGGGCGTAGAGGATGGAATGACATAACGCACCTGTAAACCGATAGCGAGTGCACCGACATCGGCGTCGGGCGTTGTGTCATCCAGTGACGCGTAGGAAAGTTTTGCGCCAACGCCAAATTTCCACGAGCGATTATTGCCAGCACTGTTGCCGGTCACCATGCCGCTGACATTCAGTTGCAAATCATCGGTCTCATTGAAGAAAACACCCATGCCTATATCCAGGCCACCATAACCAAAAGTGGAGGATTTAGTCAGGTAGGTGAATTCAGCCGCTTCATTTCCCAGCTTGATATCAACACCTGCCGCGTTAGCCTGTGAGGTCACCAGGGATGCAGCGATGATAAAGAGGAGTTTTTTGAACATAAGTCACCTTGTGTTAAATCAAATGAATGCCGCGCATGATACACAATGCCTCAGGTTAAAAACAGGCAAGTCATCACACTGTCTGGTAGTAGATATTCTGTGGATGACGTGCCTGGGCGAAAAACAGCCAGCGCTCAAAAAGCAGGCCTATAAACTGAACAATGAAGGCTGCGTTGAGCACCATGATATTGTTATTTCGCATACCAGCCACCAGTAACAGAATCGGCAGCGCAAAAACCAGCACCATGAATATCCATTTTATGGATTGTAAAAATACCGCCTTCTTGCCATGAAAATATTCACGGGTGTTGTAACTGCCACCCATAGCACCCTGGGATTTTTGCACAATCTGGTTATGGCGTACGCCAATGGCTGACTGGATGGTGGATTTGTATTTCAGGCGGGTATTGCGAATCAGTGATGCGCTGCGTGTAATGAACGCCGCCACCGTAATAATAATCGCCCAGGTACCATAAAAACGCAGCAGATCCGGTGCGGCCGCATGGGAGAACGCGGTAGCCAGGGTAAAGCCGCTGGCCGTACCAAGCAGCAAATAATTAATCACCGTGAGCGGATTGGACCATTCCTGCAAAAATTTGATAGCTGCGTAAATCATGGCCGTGCACAGAAACAGCGTGAACACGGCAAGTGAACCCAGCGCACCGACCAGCAGACTGGCATGGAATGTCACAACTGTATCGGTTGTGGCAATGACTGTGTCCCAGCCCATGAAGTGCATGACACCGTAAACAAATACAAACATCATCACCAGCGGCAACACAATCACTTCACGTGATAGCCATGATGTGCGCCACATGGCAGCCGCACGCCAGGCGCGTTCGGGATGACCCAGATGAAAAAACGACGACATTAAACCGGCAATTAAAAAAGTCAGGGCAATCAAACTGCCTGCTCCGTAAAAACCGCTGCTGTCCTGTGCAGGTAAAAATTGCGCGGCAGCATAAGACTGGCCGGTAAACAGCGCCAGAAACATGCCCTGACCAACACCGATCAGTGTCGTTAAAAAAATTACCGATAATGCGGGATGCATAATTTACTCCAATTCAATAAATATTTTGACACAGAGACGCAGAGAACCAGAGAAAAACAGGCTCCCAATTGCACTTCACAAAAATTATCTCTGCGGCTCTGTGTCTCTGCGTCAATCTGTTGATAAATATTACCAGCTGGTTGAATCATCCAGAGTCGGCTCGGTAACCGGGCCAGACGGTTTGCGCTGTTCTTTCTTCAGCGGATTATCCGCACGTACCAGTTCGTCTTCATGAATATGCAAACGTGTCTTGCGACGCGGCAAATAATGATTGGCCGGGTTGGTGCCCCATTCCGGCATCAGGGCATAACCACCCTGTTCACGAATCGCTACCGATACCTCGGATTGCGGATCATGCACATCACCAAACAAACGCGCCGACGTTGGGCATGCCATGACGCACGCCGGTTTGCGTTCGCTCTCCGGCAAGTTGGTGTCGTAAATGCGATCGACACACAGCGTGCATTTTTTCATCACCTTCTGGTGCTCATCAAATTCACGCGCACCATAAGGACAGGCCCATGAACAATATTTGCAGCCTATGCACTTATCGTAATCCACCAGCACAATGCCGTCGGATTCGCGCTTGTAACTGGCACCGGTTGGACACACCGGTACACAGGGTGCATCTTCGCAATGCAAACAGGATTTGGGGAAATGAATGGTTTCGGTATTAGGGAAACAACCCACTTCGTAAGTTTGCACACGATTAAAAAAAGTACCGGTTGGTTCCATACCATACGGATTATCATCCGACATGGAACCGGCCGGGCCGGAGGTATTCCATTCCTTGCACGAGGTAACGCAAGCATGGCAACCCACACACACATTTAAATCAATTACCAGGGCTAACTGTGTCATGCCTTTTCTCCCTTCTCGTTTTTGGTGCGAAACGCGCCGGC
This sequence comes from Gammaproteobacteria bacterium, assembly GCA_016191795.1. GTDB lineage: Bacteria > Pseudomonadota > Gammaproteobacteria > SZUA-229 > SZUA-229 > JACPVK01. The sequence continues at coordinate 114 of JACPVK010000143.1, read as the reverse complement.
AAAATAACCCAGCCAGTCGCGTCGATTACCGGTACCCGGCAAGGCCGGCATAGCATCAAATTGCGGAGAAGTTTGTTTTGGTTCACTGAGTTGTGCCGGATAAATTCGCACCCG
>JACPVK010000049.1 GCA_016191795.1 Gammaproteobacteria bacterium | reverse complement strand
TGCCCTGGCTGCCTGCGAACGTTTGCTGATTCCGGTGCAAACTGAATTCCTGGCACTAAAGGGCCTGGAACGCATGGTGCATACCCTGGACATGATTCAAAAATCGCGCAAACAATCCATTACCCAAACTATCGTGCCGACATTTTTTGACCAGCGCCTGAAAGCCTCCAACGATACGCTGGAAATCTTGCGTAACACCTATCCGGAAAGTATCTGGAACGGATTGATCCCCATCGATACCCAGTTTCGTGATGCCAGTCGCCAGGGTATTCCCTTGACGATCGAACGACCCAGTTGTCGCGGCAGTCGTGCCTACTCTAATTTGCTGGATTTCCTGCTCGGTGTAAGCACGGTTGAGCACGCAGCAACGGAAGGAGGGTGCTAGCGTGACCCGTTCTCCTTCCGATAAAGCGCAGCAGGCGATATCTGATTATCTGGATGCGCTGCTGGAGGATTTGCCTCAGGCAGAAAAACCGGTTTCGATTCAGCTTGCCGATAAGCCGGCCAGAGTGGTTGCTCTGGATCAGCTAATCGCAGAAATACAGGTAGAAGCACCGGCCAGGCCAGCCGTGGTACCTGTGGAGCCAGTGGTTATAGCCGAGGCGGTAGCAAAACCTGTTAAGCCGGTGGCGTCGGACGCATCAGGCTCCGGTGTGCCGGAGTGGGCTGAACATCCGTTTCAATGCCTGTTATTCAAGGTGTCCGGGCTCACGCTGGCTGTGCCTCTGATAAAACTCAACAGCGTTATACCCTGGAGCGACAACATTACCCATACGCCCAACAAGACCAGCTGGTATCTGGGACTGGTACAAAGCCATGGTGCCAACGTCAAAGTTATTGATACCGCCCTGATGGTGCTGCCGGAAAACCGACGCAGCAGTATTGATCTGGATCCATCGCATCGTTTCAGTCATATCCTGCTGGTCGATAATTACACCTGGGGGCTGGCCTGTGATGCCATAGGCGATGTGATATGGCTGGACCAGCACAAGGTGAAGTGGCGTAAAGATAAAACCCGGCGCCCATGGCTGGCCGGTACCGCTCTGGAACAGCTTTGCGCCATTATCGATACCGAAGTGTTTGCCGAGATGATGAATGCCAATGTAGCGAAGCGCTAGGTATTTCAATGTTATTGCGGGCTGGCAAATGACCGCCTGTGAACTAGACTTTTCCGGGAAATTAACCTTTTAAAGCATGCGTGGGGTCACTGGCATGCTATCTGCATAATAACAATTAGCGGGAGCACCTTAATGAAAGATGAAAACGCCGGTAAGTCACAACATCGCCAATGCGTCACATTCCGCCTGGATGAAGAAGTGTATGGCATTAATGTGATGCTGGTTCAGGAAGTGTTGCGCGTAACCGATATTGCCCCGGTACCTGGTGCGCCCGGATACGTTGTAGGCATCATTAACCTGCGCGGCAACGTGGTGACTGTCATCGACACTCGCATGCGTTTTGGATTGCCGCCACGGGAGATGGATGACTCGACGCGAATTGTCATTATTGAAGCGGAAAAACAAACCGTTGGAATTGTTGTCGATAGCGTTGCCGAAGTGGTTGATATTTACAGCAACGAAATTGAATCAGCGCCCAATGTTGGCAATGATGAAACGGCACGATATATCGAAGGCGTAGTCAGCCGTGGTGAAGAATTACTGATACTTGTTGATCTCAACAAATTACTCAGTGATGACGAATGGTCTGATATGTCCGGGATTTGAGCCGTTTTTTTGTTCTGATACCGGTGCGTTTTCGATCCAATGATATTGAAGTTGGGAGAGTTGAAAAATGAATGCACTGGTTATGTTATTGTCCTGTCTGTTGTTTGTTGCCAGCCTTGCCGTACTGTTCTGGGCGCGTAGAAAACTGCTTGATATTGAGCAGGCCCTGCAGAATCAGTATCCCCAGCAATTTATCGATGAAATCACTGCTCTCAATGCCGGTAGCATCGGTTTGGGCGGGCGTTTTCTCAAGCTCGAAAAAGAGTTGCAAACACTGGCTACTCAAATGGATGAGCTGCGCTCACAAACGCAACGCAATACACCTTATGCGCAGGCGATTATGCTCGCCCAGAAAGGCAATAATGTGGCCGAGATTATGGAATTGTGTGGTATTGGTTATAACGAAGCGCAGTTGATTGTGATGATGCACGCCAATCGGCAGGCGGCTTGATATATAAAACTAAAAGAAACAGAAAGCCGCTCTAGCGCTCCTGCGCTCGCGGCATTCGCACATCCATGTGCATCACGCAAATGAACGCAAATAAAGACTAAAGCTATTTTTTATTTGTGTGTAATGGGTTACTTCTTTACCAACACTTTGTAGCTCTCGTCTGAAAAACCGACTACCAGCTTGCCGTCTTTATCCAATACCGGGCGTTTGATAGTAGATGGATTTTCCAGCATCAGTTTAATAGCAATGGTTTGATTGATGCCGGATTTAACCGATTCATCCAGCTGGCGCCAGGTGGTGCCGCGCTGATTCAACAATGTTTCCCAGCCCAGTTGTGCCACCCATTTTTTCAATTCCTTCTCGGGCACTCCCTGCTTTTTATAATCGTGAAACACATATTCAACATGGTGATCGGCCAGCCATTGACGGGCTTTCTTCATGGTGTCGCAATTGGGAATGCCGTAGAGGGTGGTCATGATTTATTTGTGATTATTGACGCAGAGGCACGGAGACGCAGAGTAGTTGTTGTAACAACATAAATCCTCTGTGTCTCCGCGTCTCTGTGTCAAAACTCTGTTAATCAATACTGCGCAACAATTCGTTGATGCCAACCTTGCTCAGTGTTTTTTCATCAACCTGTTTCACTATCACCGCGCAATACAAACTGTATTTGCCGTCTTTGGATGGCAGGTTGCCGGAAACAACAACCGAGCCCTTGGGAATGCGGCCATAAGTGATTTCACCGGTTTCGCGATTCAGGATCTTGGTGCTCTGGCCAATGTATACGCCCATCGAGATCACTGAGCCTTCTTCCACAATCACGCCTTCAACAACTTCGGAACGCGCACCAATAAAGCAATTATCTTCAATAATAGTGGGGGCCGCCTGTAACGGTTCGAGCACGCCGCCGATGCCAACGCCACCGGAGAGATGTACGTTTTTGCCGATTTGTGCGCAGGAGCCAACGGTTGACCAGGTGTCCACCATGGTGCCGGAATCCACATAGGCGCCAATGTTCACGTACGACGGCATTAACACCACACCGGGTGCGATGTAGGAGCCAATACGTGCGGTCGCTGGTGGCACCACGCGCACACCGGAATCACGGAAAGCGCGCGAATTGTGATCGGAAAATTTCGAGGCCACCTTGTCGTAATAATTGGTGAAACCGCCTTTAATAAACTCGTTGTCATTAATACGGAACGACAACAGCACGGCTTTTTTTAGCCATTCGTTGACAATCCACTTTCCATTCTGTTTTTCCGCTACGCGCATCTTGCCAGAGTCCAGTAATAGAATGGCTTCGTTAACGGCTTCACTCACGCGCGTTTCAGCATTGCGTGGTGTTATTTCGGCGCGGTGTTCAAATGCTTCTTCGATGATTTTCTTTAGTTCGTTCATCGTAATCTCCAGTTTATGAATGTGATGCAATAAAATGTTTAATGCGTTGTGCGGCGTCTATGGTTTCGGCCACGCTGGCGACCAGCGCCAGACGTATATGGTGGCTACCCGGATTAATGCCGTGGCTTTCGCGCGATAAATACTGCCCTGGTAATACCGTGACATTTTCGCTGGCAAAGAGTCCGCGTGCAAATTCGGTGTCACTGATGTAGGTGCGAGGCCAGAGATAAAAACCGGCATCGGGGCGAGCCACATCCATTACCGGTTGCAATATCTTTAACACGGCGTCGAATTTCTGAGTGTAGAGTTTGCGATTTTCAATAACGTGCTGTTCGTCATTCCACGCCAGTATGCTCGCCTGTTGATGCGCGGGCGGCATGGCGCAGCCGTGATAGGTGCGATATTTAAAAAAGGCTTTCATCACCTCGGCGTCGCCGGCCACAAAACCGGAACGCATGCCCGGCAAGTTTGAGCGCTTGGACAGGCTGTGAAACACCACGCAACGTTTGAACGTGGTATTGCCCATTTCAAAGGCCGCTTCCAGTAATCCCGTTGGTGCATGGCCCTCATCAAAATAAATTTCCGAATAACATTCATCGGACGCAATGATGAAATCATATTTCTCGGCTTTTTCGATCAGCGCCTGTAATTGTTTTTTGGGTATGACAGCACCCGTTGGATTGCCCGGCGTGCAAATGTAAATAAACTGGCAACGTTGCCAGTCGCTTTCGGGTATGGCGTCAAAATCCGGTAAATAATTTGTCTCGCGTGTGGTGTTATAAAACACCGGTTCGGCGCCGGCCAGTA
>JACPVK010000105.1 GCA_016191795.1 Gammaproteobacteria bacterium | reverse complement strand
TCACGTTTTACTGCAGGCAACCAGGTCAGAAATGGCATCACCCATTTCCAGTTTTGAGTCATGACAGCTGTATTCATACGTGTTCTCTCAGGATGGCAGCAATGCTTGTGGTTTTCTGTCACCGCATAACACCAGTGGAATATTCATACGCTTGCTGGCAGCAGACATGTTTTCACTCAGGGCGTGTGCCAGCGGATTACCGATACTGGCCACCAGATAAATCAGATTGGCCTGACTGCCGATATAATCCGTCAACTCTTTCAGGCTGCTGCCTTTGAGCTCTATGGCCTGATGGGTGATACCGGCGCCACTGACTGAGGATTGCAATGCATGAATACCGTTTACATCGGTTAACGCCTTGCCATGCAACACCAGATCCAGTTCGGCTTTTTGACGCGAGCAAACTTCCAGTGCGTAATCCAGCGACTGATCACTACCATCTGTAATCAAGGCCACGCGACCGACCCGGCGTGCAGCAACCAGTGGCAACCTGTCTGCTGCACTGTCGCAAGTACCCCGGGTTAAGCCCAACGCTTTGAGTTTGGCCTGGTAAGGCAGGAATTCCGATTCATGCTGGGATGCCAGAGCACCCAGCATGCGCTGGATATCCTGTTTCAGTTTCTGTTTCTGTTTCATATTGATCTCCGGGATGGTTTACCCCGGTTATCGCAAGGCCTGTGCCAGCCCCGAAACCTTTCCAGATCATTGATTTATATAGATACAGAACCAGTGGCGAACTTAGATGGTGTTTCAGATTGAAACACTTATTAAGCCATATCCGATCATCGAGCCCCATACATACTGCAAACAGGCGCCTTTTTGCGCTACTATCTGTAACTGCACGTTACAATATGAAACAGATAGCCATGCGCACCAGTTTACGTAAAAAGATATCCACCGCGTTCATTACCCTGGCGCTGATCAACGCCGTTTTTGCCGGACTGGCCTATATCGACCTGCAATTTTTACAGCACCGTATCCAGGAAGGCCAGGTCGCTGCCGACTTTGAAAACACCGTTCAGGAGATGCGCCGCCATGAAAAAAACCTGTTTCTGTATGACGATGACAAGGCACTGACAGAAGCACACGATCTGGCAACCGTGGCGATAGACATGCTGAACAATCAATACCCCACCCTGGTACACATCAGTCAGCCGCAACAGTTAGCCGAACTGCGCCAGCTCTTAACCAACTACCGCGCATCACTCGATCAATACCGGCAGCAAGCTGACTTGCAAAAAAATTTGCTGGAACCCATACGCCAGCAGGGTCACCACATACTCGATATGGCCAACAACCTTATTCATGCCGAACGCGCTGCCCAGACCCTGGCGATACAACGTGCACAGCGGGTATTGATGATTTCATTACTGCTACTTGCCGTAATGATTTTCGGTGTCGCCAGCGTGTTATTGCGCATCGTTATCACGCCCTTACGTCGCATGACACATGATATGGATGAAATTGCCCAGGGTCGATTCAATAAACTGGAAACACGTTCCAATGACCAGGAACTGCTGGCCTTTAGCAATGCCTTCAATCACATGCTCAACGAACTCGAAAGCCGCAGGCGTCATTTACAACACTCGGAAAAACTGGCATCCCTGGGCGTATTATCCGCCGGCATTGCTCACGAGCTTAACAATCCCCTGTCAAATATTTCTTCATCCTGTCAGTTACTGCTTGAAGACCTGGCTAACGCCAGTCACGAACAGCTGGCCGAATGGGCAAATACTATTGACCTGGAAACCCAACGTGCACGCAACATCGTCAAGGCATTACTTAATTTTGGACATCATCACGAATTACGATTTAATAATGTTGCACTCAATGATCTGGTGCAACAAACACTAACACTGCTGCGCGGCGCCATACGTCAACATCATGCCGTCATCGAAACAGACATAGCCAATACAATACAGGTCATTGGCGATGCGCAACGCCTGCAACAAATACTCATCAATTTAATACGCAACGCGCTCGACACCGGCACCGACAATTTAAAAATCCACATCAGCGCCCGAATCTCGCCACGACTTACTCATTTCGACAGCAACATCCTGGTTGCCGGAGACATAGAACATTTTTCACAACTTGACTCACCGGTGGTACACCTCACCATCGAAGATAATGGCCCCGGCATGGCGCCGGATGTCTACCCGAAAATATTCGATCCGTTTTATACCACACGCGAACCCGGCGCAGGCATGGGCCTGGGCCTGTACATCGTGCAGGAACTCATGGAAGACCATGATGGCAATATTGCCATTTTCAGCGAACCGGATCGCGGCACGCGCGTGCTGTTACAACTACCCACTCCGGAAACCGGCACACCATGACGCGTTTACTTGTCATCGATGATGAACCCGTCGCCGTAAAAAATCTTGCTTATGCATTACGCAAAAGCGGCTTTGAAGTAACCACTCGTGAAAGCGGCACCGGAGGTTATGAAGTGCTGGGCCAGGAAAACTTTGATGTGGTGTTAACCGATTTACGCATGGATCGCGTAGACGGCATGGCCATATTGCAACGGGCACATGAAATAGACCCGGATATGGCGGTTATTTTAATTACCGGACATGGCAGTTTCCCATCGGTCGTCGATGCCATGAAAGCCGGCGCTTTTCATTACATCGATAAACCGTTTCGCCTCGATGAAGTGCGCGAACTGGTAAAAAACGCTGCGAACCTGGTGTCACTCAAACGCGAAAATAAAAAATTACGCGAAGCCGCCGCTGGTACTCAGGCTGACACCCGGTTGATTACCCAGGATCCGGCCATGAATCGTCTGCTTGATACGGCCAGACAAGTCGCCGCAACCAACACCAGTGTATTGATTAGCGGCGAAAGCGGTACCGGCAAGGAATTACTGGCGCGTTTTTTACATACCCACAGCCGTTGCAGCACAGGGCCTTTTGTTGCCGTAAATTGTGGCGCCCTGCAGGAAGACCTGCTGGCCAATGAATTATTCGGCCACATAAAAGGCGCCTACACCGGCGCCACCGAAGCAAGGCCCGGCCTGATCGAAAGCGCCGATAACGGCACGCTGTTTCTCGATGAAATTGCCGAAATGTCATTGGCAATGCAGGTAAAATTATTACGCGTCATACAGGAACGCGAAGTACAACGACTGGGCGCCACCACGACCAGGCCGGTCAACATTCGTATTATTGCTGCCACCCACCGCGAATTACGTAACGAAGTAGCGGCCGGCCGATTCCGCCAGGATCTGTATTACCGCCTGGATGTGGTAACCCTGAAACTGCCGCCACTTGCCGAACGTAAAAATGATATTCCGCTGCTGGCTTATTATTTTCTGCGCAAACATGTTTTACGCATAGGCCGCGAGGTCAATGACATACAACCTGCGGCCATGTCGTTACTCATGGATTATGACTACCCCGGCAATGTACGCGAACTGGAAAACATTATAGAACGCGGCGTGGCCCTGGCTACCAGCAAAGAATTAACGGCTGGTGAATTGCCCAAATCACTCAGCGATCGGGCAGTACATGTGATACGCGAAAGCGCAGACAAACTTCCCACACTGGAAGAACGTGAAGCCGAGTATATTCGTTATGTATTACAACGCAGCGGCGGCAACCGCACCCGCGCAGCAGAGATACTGGGTATTGACCGGGTATCGTTGTGGCGCAAACTCAAGAAATATAATCTGGCATAAACACCTGATAAAAAACGCAGGAAGGATGCAGGGCAGCGTGAGCAATCAAATATCTAGTGGAAAGTGGCGAGCAGCCAGTGGCAAGTAAAAGATTTTACTGGCTACAATTCTCGATGCTTTGTGAAGGATTAGGCCGCAACCTTATTGCACACCCTCACACGGCTGCTTTGAACTCAATAATCTCGTAATGCTAACATTATTTGACAACTATCCCTGGACTATGCGATTTATAGCAGCGCCCCCCGGAGCTGACACGTACTGAATTAAGGCTCGCCCTGATTCATGCGTCACACCAACACAACACCAATATGCCTGGCTATTACGAAAGGAAACAAACGGTAATTTGCATGAATTTATTTGATCGCATAGACAACATCCTCCATGAGCAGTCAATCGATAACCACTACTGCATACTCAACATCAGTGAACTTGACGGATTTTTTCATGCGCTGGCCTGCTCACCCGAATTAATACGCCCATCAACATGGCTGCATGGTATCTGGGGCGGCGCCGAACACAGCCCGCACTGGCCAGACATGAAAAGCGCCCAGACTTTCATGAATGATATTCTTACCCATTACAACGATGTCATGTCGACACTCAATAAAGATGAATGTGAACCGATATTTTTACAAACCGAGGAAAACAATACTGCACAGGTTATTACTGAAGACTGGTGCCTGGGCTTTCAACGCGGCATGAAATATCTTGGGGGCAGCGCCGACAAACTGGCCGACAATCTCGATCTCATTGCGCCCATTATGTTATTTAGCAGCGACGAGCTCGCGGATAAATTAAACCAGCTGGGCCCTGAAGAAATAGAGAAATATCAGAACATGATTCCACTGTGCGTACTTGAAATACGCAAACTACTCGGGGC
>JACPVK010000104.1 GCA_016191795.1 Gammaproteobacteria bacterium | reverse complement strand
TCTGTATTTGTTCGCCACCTCCATGGCAGCCGTCGGCGTGTTGATGTGTGCCTTGTTACTTGGTTATCCCTTGCCATTGGCGGCGGTGCAGATTTTGTGGATCAACATCGTTACCGAAGGCACGGTAACCGTGAATTTAATTATGGAACCGGCAGAAGGCGATGAAATGCAACGTCGCCCCATGTCACTGGCCGAGCCATTGTTAAGTCGCCCATTGTTGCGGCGCGTGGCACTGATGACACCCGCTATGATTATTTCAACATTCGGATTTTTTATCTGGCGATTAGCGTCCGGCGTACCGTTTGAACTGGTACAAACCGAAACCTTCACTGTTCTCGCCGTATGCCAGTGGTTTAACGTACTTAACTGCGAATCCGAATCACGCTCCGCATTTGGTTTTGGATTGCTGCGTAACAAATGGTTGCTGGGCGGTTTGGCCCTGGGCATAGTATTGCAACTGGCGGTAATTTATACCCAACCGTTAAATAATTTATTTCATACCGTGCCGATACCGGCGATGGACTGGCTGGTGATAGTATTCGTGGCGAGTCTGGTGTTGTGGCTGGAGGAGATACGGAAGATTTTTTACAGACGGCGGATGGTGAGGCTTTGATGATTGCAGTAAGCGAATTTTGATCAAGCAGTCGCGGGCATGGCCCGCTCCCACAGTCTTAAGTAAGTGCCATTAAGTTCAAACCTGAATCTTGTACGCCAGAAACAAAGTCATTCAATGTTCGTGCAGGGTGGACACCGCCAACCAGCAGGTGTTGGCAATTCATTGAATGGTGGGCGGTGCCCACCCTACAAAATGTAACCTGTAGGAGCGGGCCATGTCCGCGACAAAACTATAAAAGAATGAGTCCGCAAATAAACGCAAATAAAAACAAAAGTTTTTGCCTTATTTGCGTGATGCACATGGATGTGCGAATGCCGCGAGCGCAGGAGCGGCGCATCTGCGGGAATCAAGGTGTCGACGAATCAAGGCGAATGGCGGAATCAAGGTGTCAGACTCCTTGATGATGCCAGGTAAAGAAGAAGCTGGCCCCAGAGTTAATTTCAAAGATATGCTATTTCTCTGTATTCGTATCCCTATTGTTGTTTACGCATATCTTCATAAGCTTTTACACCGCCATCCATAAAGAAATAGTCGCGTACATTTTTTTGCTTCAAGTGATACTGTAGCCACTCCACCTGTTTGCCTACGGCATCGTAGATGCATAAGGGTTTCTTTTCGCTCACTGCCTGATCAATGTATTTATCCAGCAACTGTTGCTGCATTTTATCCAGGCTGACGGAGTGTTCAAAACCGGCGAAGATGTGATCGTGGCGTTGCGTGCCATCTCTTACATCAATAATCAGGCAATGCTTGTTCGCTTTTTCAACAAAGTCGGCCGGTTTCAGCAGATGTTGTTTAAATTCATCACTGGAAATGAGTTTTGTCGGATCAACTGGACTGCGACCAAGTAAAACCGCCTCATCAGGGTAGCGTAGAGCCCAATCGGTTACACCCGCATCAAATGCAACGGTATCGGTCAATTTGGCGAAGCGTTTAGCTTTAATCACGGCTTCGTAGGATTTGGTGCAACTATGACCATTACAATAAAAAACAATGGGTTTCTTTTCGGAATCGGCTAACTCGCGTATGCGTTTGGAAAATTCGATGTTAGATACTGGAATGTTGACGGCGTTTTTTATGCGAAGTGTATTGTATTCATAATCGGAGCGGGTATCGACAATGACTACACTGGCCCTTTTTTTATAAAGATCGTCCACTGTAATATATTCGACATTAGGATATTGTGTTCTGCCGGGGAAATCGTCTGTTGCATAAGCCGCATTAATTGAGAACAAATTAGCGAGAACGAAATAGATTATTAGAGATTTTGATATGTTTGGCATGGTTTGTATGATGGCAGTCGCTGATATAGCGGCACAGCCACTTCTCCTCTGGGTGTTAGTCTAAAGAGTAATAATTAATATTTCATCTATAAGAAAACGGAGTCACATGGCTTCAGGGTGAAAATAGTGTATTGTTATTTCTAACTAACAACGACTGATCCAGACTTATAGCGTATCTTGAAGGTTTTGCCAGGGGAAGGGCAGGCTTTGTCGTCATGTCGGGTACTCATGCAACCCGATAATTCCAGCCGAATAAAGGCAATCATCAGCGTGCGCAAAGCACGCCATAACCAGAACCGGTCACTCACCACACCAGGAAACGAACCACCAGGAATAGGCTGATAAAGGCCAGTGCGATGCATAATTCGTGTACATTGGGCTGGTGAGGTTAGAGTACATCCAGCACGACGCACTTAATTTATGACATGGCTTTTTTCCAGGCTGTGTGTGAATTCAATGTTGCCAGCCGCATCAATAAATTGCCCCGTTAACGTGTTGCCTTCAATTTGAACATATAAAAATCCCAGTGATGCTTTCTGAAATAACGCCGGATTATTACCACGTAAATCTGTGGTTGATGAGCCGGCTCCCGAGATGATCAGCTTGGTACCAGAGCAATCAGCGTCCAGCCATTGACGGCTATGATCATGTCCGGAAAGATAAACATCCGCCTTGCCGCACCAGATATCCTCAGCAAAGGATTTAACTTTATCTCCACTGATAATGGGTATGCCGGCATACATATGGTATTGACCGGCATTGCCATGTGGGCCATTGGATTTATACGGGTGGTGTCCAAAGGAAATTTTCCAGGTGGTGTTTGTGTTGTTTATCCACTGTGACAGATCCTGCCTTTGCTCATTATCCAGCCCATACAATTGAGCATTGGTATCCATCGCGAAGAAAGTGCTATTGCCTTTGGTGAATTGATAATAATGACGCTGCATATTCCATTTTTCAGACTTTTCGGTGTACTGAATCTGGTAAACAGATTTCTGGAATTCATATCCAATTCCCGAATTGGTGCCACCGTAATCATGATTTCCAGGACCAGATAAAAAGGCAAATTGATATCCTGATACGGTAACTCAGATTTGGTGTCAAACTGAAAATCATCCACGCTATCAACACCGATGTTGTATATATTGTCACCCAGCAATAAAACAAAGTCGCAACCATCCTGCGCGCATTTGTTTTTAACAGCGGTGGCTACCTGATACTGGGCCTCATTACCATGACTGGTGTCACCTATGGCAACAAATTTTATAATGTCGGTTTCGGTGCTGCCGGTTGTGTTATCACCGGGTTTGACGTTGAGAAAGTCATCGATCGCGTTGCAGGAAGATAAAATGACAGCGGCACTCAATATAAGCCCTGGTTGCGTGATGCTGAGCAGATTTTTTGCGATGTCATAAAGTGCTTGCGTATCGTTTCCTTGACTTGTTGTGCAGTTTTACGGATTTCTTAAATTTGATGCGATCTGGCAGTGTCGCTACAAGGGGGTTTTCAACATGAGTTCAAGATCGCGAACAGGCTTTAATGATATTTTTGTTCCGCTTTCGCCATAGTTGTAATAATCGAATGGATTATCCAGATCTTTAATTAGCAACAGCATATACGAAAGCAGAAACATAACCAGCGTGGTAAAAAATAACGAGGCATAAAACGGTTCAATGTTGATAATAACAAAGCCAATGGCAATGGCAAAGCGCATGGCTTCAACGATGGCATAGGAAGAGCCGATAAACTCCGTGTCACGGATGGTGTCAATCCTTAGTATCATATTGCGTATTTTATCCTGCTCGTTACGCATCTTTATAATGTAGTTGGGTTGCAGTCCTTCCTTGTCGAGGGCTACAAAGTGATCATTCATGATACTGATCTTGTTTAATATGGCCACGGTTCTTTCTTTTTTATAAAGCCAGTCAATCAGTGAGTTAACGAACACTTTTTGAAAGGCCATTAATTCACTGGCGACTTCGGAGTTTTTCGCTTTGTACAAAATATAGGCGTCATCAAATAAAGATTTAATCGAAGCCGCCAGATCACTGGGTATTTTTTCACTCTCCTTGTAATCGGAGAGTACACCGGTTATCAGAAAACCAATCAGGAAAATGGTGCCGGCCACCAGGGTAGTAAACAGGGCATTGAGTTCCATGATCTCGAAGTTATAGCGATGAGATAAATATTTTAATAATGCCACCACAGCTACTACTGGAATTATCCTGAATGCAATAGACCACTTGCGCCATATTCTTTTGCGGGTTGTTAACAATGAGGCTTGTTGTTTCATGGGTTTAGTACGATCTGTTGTGTGTTGAATATAGGACGTTACTTGCTATGCATGCCGGGTGCTCGATTGTAACCCGATAGCATATGACCTGCGCCACTGGTCACACACCTGGCAGTCGTAGTGGATCGGACTTTGCACTGTTGGGGTGAGATAACGGGGTATTTGTGCTGGATGGCCCGGTCGGCCAGGTGGCCGCTGGAATCGGCTTGCATCATGAGCTAGCTCAAATAAGTCCATATGAAAAAGTATAAGCTGACTCATACGTCTGGCATAAATTTCTGCGGAGGTGCTTGATGTCAGCAGCACGTATGGTGACTCTCGACGGCAACGACGCCGCCGCCTATATCGCCCACATGACCAACGAAGTCATTGCGATTTATCCCATCACGCCCTCTTCTCCCATGGGTGAGTTTGCCGATGCCTGGTCTGCCCAGGGTCAGAAAAATCTGTGGGGTACCGTGCCGGATGTGGTCGAAATGCAGAGCGAAGGTGGAGCCGCGGGTACCATACACGGTGCCTTGCAAAGTGGTTCGCTGGTGACCACTTTTACCGCCTCGCAGGGCCTGCTGTTGATGATCCCCAATATGTACAAAATTGCTGGCGAACTCACTCCTTTTGTTATGCACGTGGCTTCGCGTTCACTGGCTTCCCAGGCCTTGTCGATTTTTGGTGACCACAGCGATGTGATGGCGGCACGTGCCACCGGCTTTGCCTGCCTGGCTTCGAATTCGGTGCAGGAGGCAATGGATATGGCCTTGATTGCACAGGCTGCAACTCTGGAAGCGCGTGTGCCGATTATGCATTTCTTTGATGGTTTCAGAATTTCTCACGAAGTAGCCAAGATTGAACAGGTATCGGCGGAAGTGGTGCGCGAAATGATCGATGATGAGCTGGTGTTTGCGCATCGCAGTCGCGCATTAACGCCGGATCATCCATTTATACGTGGCACCTCACAAAATCCGGACGTGTATTTTCAGGCGCGTGAATCGGTTAATCCGATTTATTTGCAGATGCCCGGCATTATGCAGGGCGTCATGGACAAATTTGCTTCGCTAACAGGTCGCCAGTATCGGCTTTATGAGTATATCGGAGCACCGGATGCTGAACGCATTATTATCTTGATGGGTTCGGGTGCCGAAGCGGTTCAGGAAGTCGTCAATCACATCAATCATCACAACGAAAAAGTCGGGGTGGTAATAGTCCGTTTGTTCCGCCCGTTTGCGGCCGAGAACTTACTGAATA
>JACPVK010000048.1 GCA_016191795.1 Gammaproteobacteria bacterium | reverse complement strand
TGCTGCGGCACTGCTGATAAAGCCATCTACTACCGCCGGCAAACCGGATTGCGCGCAAGCCAGATAGGCCCCGGTTAAGGCGGCGATTTCAAAACCGCCCACATGCTGCAATACATCCATGGGAGTTTGCATATTCGACTTATGCAAATCCAGTGCGCGCTGAATGACGCTCACCTTGTGCGCAATACCGGATTTATCTAAACCGGTTCCAGGGCCGGCCAGCACTTCCGGTTTTTCATTTAGTAACGCACAGGCAATGGCGGTGGCAGAACTGGTATTGGCTATGCCCATGTCACCGCCAATAAATAATTGCGCCGAGGATTTTTTGGCGCGCCATACTGCATCATGGCCAGCCGTTAATGCCTGTGCCAGCTGCCCGGGTGTCATGGCTGGCCGCTTACTGAAATTTTGTGTGCCTGCCGCAATGCGTTGAACAATGACACCCTGTAAATTTTCATGCTCCTGCACGGTTCCAACATTCACCACTTCGAGTTCGGCCTGGAGCTGTTTTGCCAGCACACAAATAGCCGCTCCACCACGTGAAAAATTACGCACCATCTCAATCGTAACGGCTTGCGGGAAGGCAGACACACCTTCTTCGGCCACACCATGATCAGCTGCAAATATAACAATGTGCACTCGATCTACTGCCGGTCGTGCACAGGAAAACATGGAAGATAAACGTACTGCGATGTCTTCCATGACACCCAATGATCCCTGCGGCTTGGTTAAATTATTTTGATGCTGGCGTGCAGCCACAACATAATCGTTGCTGATAATGGATACTGGTTTGTGTAGCCAGTCTAAATTCATATGATGCTCATCTCTCTGTTCAGATAACTTGTTTGTGGGTGTGCCTTCAGGCGCACTAAAATAACATATGCGTTTAATTTCAGATGTATTGTGCGCCTGCAATATATTTCAAATTTTTCTGGTGGCATTGCCATTAAGTCAGGTCCAAAACAAAATCTCCCTCTGCCTCAAAGGGGGAGGGAGAAAAAAATTAATGAGGTTGGTGGCGCTTATTTTATTGGTTGCGGCAAACCTGCCACCATGAAGGTGACCTTGTCGCACATCCCGGCCAGGCGCTGATGCAACCACCCGGCTTCATCAACAAACCGGCGTGCCAGTTCATTCATGGGCACTATACCTTGCCCCACTTCGTTACTCACCATAATGAGAGTGCTTTGCAATCCCGGAATAACGCCAAATAATTTTTCACATTCGGCATTTAACAATTGCTGATTATTTTGCCCCAGCAAATTACTCAGCCAGAGCGTTAAACAATCCACCAGAATGACACGATTGACGGCATCAAGATGTAACAGTCGGTCTGCCAGATGAATTTGTTCTTCTATTAATTGCCAGTGCGCTGGACGCTGCTGCTGATGTTTTTGAATACGCAAACGCATTTCTTCATCGCCCGCTGTTGCGGTGGCCACATAAATCACTTCCTGTTTTGTATGTTCGGCCAGTTGCTGCGCATAACCACTTTTGCCGGAACGGGCGCCGCCCAATATAAGATGCTTCATGATGACATCACAATTTCTTTTCCCAGAATAATGCCTGGCCCATACCCGGATCCAGTTCGTAGGCCGCGAACCCGGCCTTGCGATAGGCCGCCTGCGCCGGTGCATTATTCGACAATACTTCCAGGGTTATTTTGCAACAGCCGCGCAGTAGCGCCATGGTCTCCGCCGCCGCTAACATTTGTTGCGCAATTCCCTGGCCACGATAATTTTCCAGGACCACCACATCATGAATATTCAACAATGGCTTGCACATAAAAGTAGAGAATCCTTCGAAGCCGATAATCAGGCCGACCGGTTTATCGCCATCCCAGGCCAGGATGACCAGCGTATCGCCACGCTGTTGCAAGCGCTGGATCAGATGTTGGCGGGTATAGTCAGACAACGGGCGGCCACCGCCTTCGGAGCCACTGGCATAATGGTTAAGCAAATCCAGCAGCGCCGAGGCATGGCGTGGATTGCGTAAATCGGCGTTGATAATATTGATGGACATCAGCACGATAACCTGTGAAATTGCAGAGCCTGGCTGCCAACACCGGAAAACTTTTTTTACAGTGCCCGGTCACAGTACCCATCATAACATCCTTGGCCACACCAGCCCGACACATTAAAATACGGCGCAAAAAACTGGACACCCTGAATATGTCAGCTCATATCACTCCACACCAGACTATCGTACAACTCAAAAACTATATCAGTCAGCAAATTATTGGCCAGGATAAACTGGTTAATCGATTGCTCATTGCCTTGCTGGCCGATGGCCATATGCTGGTTGAAGGCGTTCCCGGCCTGGCAAAAACCCGCGCCATTAAAGTCTTAAGCGAAGGCGTGGAAGGGGATTTTCACCGCATACAGTTCACACCGGATTTATTACCGGCAGATTTAACCGGTACCGAAATTTTCCGGCCGCAGGATGGCACATTCAAATTTCAACGCGGGCCATTGTTTCACAATCTGGTACTGGCCGATGAAATTAACCGCGCACCGGCCAAAGTGCAATCCGCCTTGCTGGAAGCCATGGCCGAGCGCCAGATTACAGTCGGCGCCGAGTCCTATGCCCTGCCCGGCTTATTTATGGTAATGGCCACACAGAATCCGATTGAACAGGAAGGCACCTACCCGTTGCCGGAAGCACAGCTGGACCGTTTCCTGTTGCACGTGTTCATTGATTACCCGGATGCCAGGGCCGAAAAAAATATTCTGCATCTGGCACGAAGTGAGGCCAGACAGAATTTACGCGAACCGGCCAAACCGGCCACACGTATCAGCCAGCAGGAATTATTTACCGCGCGCAAGCAATGTCTCGACATCCACATGGCCGACAACCTGGAAGAATATTTATTGCAGCTGGTACTGGCTACACGTCATCCACAAAAATATGGCGATGACATTGGCAAATGGCTGCAGTTCGGCGCCAGCCCGCGCGCCAGCATTGCCCTGGATCGCTGCGCACGCGTTCGCGCCTGGTTATCTGGCCGTGATTTTGTTACACCGGAAGATATCCAGGACTTGGCGCATGATGTGTTGCGTCACCGTATTATCCTTAGCTTCGAAGCTGAAGCCGAAGGCATCAGCAAGGATCACTTTATTAACCAGCTGATTGCACGTGTTGCTGTGCCGTAATCATGCTTGTAACCCTTATGACAACACAAAGACACAGAGAAACAGAGACACAGAGTGTTTATTTAGTCTTTTCTCTGATTCTCTGTGACTCTGCGTCAATGTTGCTTTTTAGAACAAACTATCGGTTTGACTCAAATGATTGCCGCAACTCAACCTGAAGACGGCATAATCAACATCAGCGCAGCCAGTCTGATTGCCCTGCATCGTGAGGCGCATAAATTACCCTTGCGCTCGCGCAAAATTAATGCGCAAATTTCCGGTAATTATTTGTCTGCGTTTAAAGGCCGTGGCATGGAGTTTGACGAAGCGCGGCTTTATCAGCCCGGTGACGACATTCGCGCCATCGACTGGCGGCTCACCGCGCGCAGCGGCAAGGCGCATACCAAACTGTATCGTGAAGAACGTGAACGCCCGGTGTTATTGTGGGTGGATTATCGGCAACCCATGTTTTTTGGCACGCAAAATTGTTACAAGTCTGTCATCGCCGCCAGGGCCGCCGCCTTGTTAGCCTGGAGCAGCGCACAACATGGTGACCGGCTGGGTGGATTAATATTCTCCGAGCAGGACCACATAGAAATCCGGCCACAACGCGGCCAGGCAGCCACGCTGCATTTTATTCAGCAACTGGCGCAACATTCTGCCTGGCAACAACAGACACATAAAAACACCCAACAGGATGCCGCCTTACAGGCCAGCCATGCATTGAATCGCTTACGCAGTGTTGCCAAACCCGGCAGCATGATTTTTATGATCAGCGACTTTAGACATATTGGTGCGCAGCATCAGGGTATTTTTGCCCAGCTTGCCAAACATAATGACCTGGCCCTGTTATTTGTTTCCGATCCCATGGAAGCACAATTACCGGGCAACGGACTTTTTCGCTTTAGTAACGGTGATAAAGAAGTATCACTCAATACGCGCGATCGCAACACCCGTCACAGCTATCAGCAGCGATTTGATACCCACCGTGACAGCCTGAATAAATTGTGTCGAAAACTGGATATGCGTTTTGTTGATCTTTCAACAGCTAACGACATTATCAGTACATTGCACAATTCACTGGGCTTAACCAAACG
>JACPVK010000131.1 GCA_016191795.1 Gammaproteobacteria bacterium | reverse complement strand
TGCGTCTTCCAGAACCTGCTGTGACACCCTGTTGAGAAAGAGCTTTGGGTTATGATCACATTGCTCCCACAACACATAATCCAGGCGATAAAACAAACCACGCGTATTGCGATCCCAGCTGTATAACAGGTTACTCGCCAGATCATGCAAGCCGGAAAGTGCTTCGGGAATATTGGGTCGCACTTCAAGTTCGTAGATGGTTTCTTTCATGGAATTTACTCGCAATGAATAATGTTAAAAATCTTTAGTCATGCTCAGAACATAATCTGCACATGACGCATATTTGTTAAGCAGTTCTTCCATACAGCTTTAACAGCTGCTGCATTCTATGTCGCATGGCCGGCTGTAACATAGCCCAGTCAAAACGCCAGAGCCAGTTGCCAACCGTTGTACCGGGTATATTCATGCGGTGTTGCGCATCCAGCTCCAGAACATCCTGCATGGGCAATATCGCCAGACGCGCCACCGAAGACAACGCCATCACAATCATTTGCCGCAAAATCTGCAAATCATCCATCCCCCTGCAATTTTCATACTCATTTATATGTTGCCGCACATTGTCAGGCAAAGCCTTAATCCAGCCAAGCGTTGTATTGTTATCATGCGTACCGGTATACACGACACTCAGTAGCTCATGGTTATGCGGCAAATAGGGATTATCCGCACCACCACCAAACGCAAACTGCAAAATTTTCATGCCTGGTAATGCAAAATCACGCCGCAAGGCATTCACTTCCGCAGTAATAACACCCAGATCTTCGGCAATCAATGCCAGATCCGGAAAATTCCGGCGCACCGTTTCCAGCAACTCGCGCCCCGGCACCTTAACCCATGCACCATGCATGGCCGTTGGTTCTTGCGCAGGTATTTGCCAGCACGCTTCAAAGCCCCGAAAATGATCAATACGAATCAAATCGAACAATTCAAGCTGTGTTCTGAAGCGTGTCTGCCACCAGGCGTAACCATCAGCCTGCATGGCCGCCCAATCATAGAGCGGGTTGCCCCATCTTTGACCAGTATCGGAGAAAGCGTCGGGGGGTACACCGGCCACAAAAATCGGCTCCCCTGATTCATCCAGCATGAAATTATTTCTGGAAGCCCAGACATCTGCACTGTCATGCGCTACAAAAATGGGTATATCTCCGAACATCAACACGCCGCGTTGCTGCGCATAATCACGGATTTCATGCCATTGAGTGAAAAATACAAATTGCTCAAATTTGATGCGGGCAATATCCGGCGCCAGCGTCTTACTGGCAAGATTGATTGATCTTTTATCACGAAATTTCAGGGCTTTTGGCCATTGCATCCAGGGCTTGCCATATTGTTCATGTTTGATGGCCATGAACAAGGCATAATCCGTCAGCCAGTATTCTTCCTGCAGACAAAAATCTGCCTGACGTTTTTTCCATTCCGTCGTTGCTTCTTTATTAAACACCTCAAACGCTGACAGCAGACATTGCCTGCGAAACTCATTTGAACCTGGAGCGACAGAAATTTTTTGTAAATTCAGCCAGCCTTTATCAATTAACCAGTCGATACTGATCAACAATGGATTGCCGGCATGTACCGACAGGCTTTGATATGGAGAACCATCTTCATGCGTTGGACCAAGAGGCAACATCTGCCAAACAGAAAAACCGCATTCCTGTAAAAATTCCACGAAACGATATGCGTCATGCCCCATATCACCGCTACCGTACACACTGGGTAATGACGTAGGATGCAGCAACACACCAGCGCGACGTTGTTCAAAATACGACTCAGCCAGATTAAGTGCTTCTTTCATGAAGAAAATGCTTTTGGTCTAATTAAGTATGCTTGCCCGGCAGCATCACGCCACCCACCGTCGGAGTCACACTGCCATGGGAAAACGAGTGCGACAAATATTGCGGCGGTTCAACAGCCAGTAACGAATACAGATTACTCAAATGCATACGGTATTGTTCATCAAAAGCCGCCACCGATTCAGCCGAATTGTAATCGCCAAACCACCAGAACCAGTCTGATCCTTCACAAATAGCCAGCTGTTTTTCTGCCTTGTGCCTGATACCTTCAGATAACCTGCCGCTTGCCATGGCCTGATCATAGGTATGCTTGGCATCAGCCAGCATATCCCAGGCACGATTTTTATCAGTGCTGCCTATCCAGGTTGAAAACGTACCATACACCCAGCTACCGGCAACCATCTCGGGTAGTTTGATCGCCTGGGTATGCGTTTTCAGATACTCGCTATAAGTTGTCAGATTAATATCATCTGATGATGACAAAGCTTCATACAGGGCAGTTAAAAAATAATAACCGTTCTCGGGATAATATTCCCAGGCGTTCTCACCATCGAGAATGATGGATACGATCGCATCGGGCTTCAGGCTACAGGCCTGCGATATATTTTTCAAATGGTGAATCAAATTGGCCACCGCATCATCCGCATGCCATTCGGAATATTTAAAACCAATATGATCCGATAATCCGTCATCACGAAAAAAACAATAGGGCGAACTGTCACGGTATTGATAGGCATTATGAATACAATGATTGGTATCAATGCCTGATTTATGCAGTGAATTACGCAACACGGTTTCACCACTGGCCAGCCATTTAATACCGTATTTTTGCAATAACTCGACGGTTGCACCGCTAACACTGCCTTCTGAAGGCCAGCAACCGGTGGGTGTATAGCCAAAAAAATGTTTAAAGGTTTCAATGCCTTTTTGCATATGCCAGTGACTGCGTTCTTCACCACCGGGATAGTTATTCACTAACGGCATGGGTGCATGTGGCATAGCCTGATGGGTACTCTGAATATCCAGCAATAAAGGAACAATGGGATGCGCATAAGGCGTCATGGATAATTCAATTCTTCCCTGCTCCGCCAGAGCGCGGTAACGCGCTATCACGCCAGAATTTAATTCGTAAATAATTTCCAGCAGTTGTCGTCTGTCATGCAAGGTATAAGAGCATTCTTTTTCCATCAGGGCTTTAACGCGTGGATCATTTCGGCGTACGGTTTCACCCATCCATGCCAGGTGATACCACACCAGAATGTCGGCCATATATTGTTCATCGTAATAACCGATGATGGGTGGATCATTGACGGCGGCGTGGGCCATGTTGATGAGTAAATCAAAATGCTCAAAGCGCTTGATCATGCGTTTTTCATTGGCGCGCAAACAGGCTTTCATCAAACGCAACCAGTTTTCCGGGTATTTTTTAATAACCGGTCCGGCGAGCGCCATCAACAAGGGGTCGCGCAGGCCTTCACCTAGTTCGATATAACCTTTGAGCTGCTTGCTGTAATCATCAATTTGTTCGAGTAATATGGGCGCAAAATTCACCACCGCGCGCGCATCGGGGTTGGCCTCAAGATGCGCCACCATATCAACGTAATCCTTGATGACATGCAGGTACACCCAGGGCTGGTGATACAGGCCACTGCGTATGTCGCGGTATTCAGGTTGGTGCATGTGCCAGTACAGCACGACGTTAAGTTTTGTGGACATGACTATTGCCTCTATTGCCAGGCAAACATAATAACATCCAATGCAAAGGCACAAAGACCCAAAGCACGCAAGGTAAACTCATTTTTCTTTGCGTCCTTTAGGTCTTTGCGCCTTTGCGCTGGATATTGCTGTTTTATCAGAGCTGCTACGCCCATCCTGACCCATAACCTATCTAACGTGATGCAATTCCTGGTTCAACATATCGGGCGTGACCAGCACCACGCCTTTGGATGTGACATAAAATCGTTTTTTATCCTCTTCACTATTTTCGCCTATCACCGTGCCTTCCGGAATGATGCAACCCTTATCAATCACCGCATTGCTAATTCGGCAGTGTTTACCTATATCGACGTCGGGCAATACCACGGATGAATTCACGACCGTGTATTCTTCAACGCGCACATTGGAAAATAATAAGGAGTGGCGCACTGTCGCACCGGAAATAATGCAACCACCCGATACCATGGAATCAATGGCTGCACCACGTCGGCCATCATCATCAAAAATAAATTTTGCCGGTGGTAATTGTTCCTGGTAAGTCCAGATCGGCCATACCTGATCGTATAAATTCAATTCCGGTGTAATGCCAATCAATTCCAGATTGGCTTCCCAGAATGCATCTACCGTCCCTACGTCGCGCCAGTATGCCTGCTTGCCGGTTTCAATATCGCGGAACGGAAACGCATAAACCCGATACTTGTTTTTGATGGCACTGGGCAGAAGGTCCTTACCAAAATCGTGACTGGATGAAGCGGTATCGGCATCTTTAATTAATTGCTCATACAAAAATTTGGTATTAAAGACATAGATACCCATGGAACATAAGGCGGTATCCGGGTTGCCGGGAATCGGTGCCGGATCTTTGGGTTTCTCGACAAAACTGCGTATCCGGGTATCTTCATCTATGCCCATCACGCCGAATTCGCTGGCTTTGTCCAGCGGTACCTCTATACATCCCACGGTGATATCGGCCTGGGTCTCCACATGATGGGCCAGCATCGCACCGTAATCCATTTTATAGATATGATCGCCCGCCAGAATCAGCACATAACTGGGTGCATGCGCGCGAATAATATCGATATTTTGATAGATAGCATCGGCAGTACCGGAGTACCAGGAGGTTTCAATACGTTGCTGTGCCGGCAACAACTCCACAAACTCGCCGAACTCGCCGCGTAAATGCCCCCAGCCCTGCTGGATGTGTACAATCAGGGAATGCGCCTTGTACTGGGTGAGTACACCAATACGCCGAATACCGGAGTTAACACAATTCGATAACGGAAAATCGATAATACGGAATTTGCCGCCGAAGGGGACCGCCGGCTTGGCTCGCCACATGGTGAGATGTTGCAATCTCGAACCCCTGCCACCGGCCATAATCAATGCCAGCGTATCGCGGGTTAAGCGTGAGATAAATCGGGGCGAACGTTCTATTTTCATTTAGTCTCCATTATCGTTATGCTCTTGCATATACCGAATG
>JACPVK010000130.1 GCA_016191795.1 Gammaproteobacteria bacterium | reverse complement strand
TGGCCTGGTAATTTTTACCTGCAACATTGACCTGAACATTCTGTTTTAATTTAAGTTGCATACTCGGCTCCAGTATAACAACTGCATTCATAACGCTAACATCTGCAAGCTCTATGCTGGCAATCGTCTGATTTTCATTATTAATTACCATGCCTGGAAGAAAGCTGCTACTGGTCACAATACAATCACAGGGTGAGACCAATATTGAATGTCTTTGTTGCCATCTGGCAATTTCAAGCTCGGCTCTGGCGGCAACCTGTTCTGCTTCAACGCCCTGGAACTGTACTTCTGCACGCTGCAACTCTACCTGTGACAAGACAGTTCGTTCATATAATTCCAAAGCCTGATCATAATTCTGTTTGCTATCAAACAAACGTGGCTTTATGCCATCAACCTGTGCCTGATATTTCCGGTTTGATTGCAGAAATATTGTCTGATCAAGTTGAGCCAATACCTGGTCTTTCTTAACACGATCACCCGCCACTACCTGCACCTTATCTACCACCCCATGCACAGCAAAAGCGGCAATCTGGCGATTTGCCCAGTCCAGTGTTGCATTCACTTCTGCCGCCTGAACTGCGGTGACTGCCAACAAACAAAATATTGTCAGGATATTCTTCAAGACTATTTACCTTTCTCGATTGCAGCATCGCTGCTTGCATTGGTAATTAAATCCAGCTCCATCCAGGCCAGCACCAGATCAAACTCAACCTGCGCCTGTTGAAAACGCGTTTCCGACATAGCCACCATGGCATCACCCAGATCTGTTTTTACTTCAAGGTCATACAGGGCACGGCTACGGTCAAGATATAGCTCATTAAAATCAGCCTTGGTCTGCATTTGTTGCATCCGCGAATTCAATATCTGTATCTGTTGCCAGAGCAGCAATATTCGCTGGCGAACATGTGCCTGTTCCTGTAACAGCATAGCACGCGATAATTGCCATTGACTGCGTTCGCTCGACACCTGCGACTTGACACTTTGCTGCTCAAACAAGGGGATACTCAATGTCAACGATGCACGCCAGTCATCCTGTGATGACCGATCGACAGATGAAGACATCACATCCACCGCCGCATTGAGACTTGGCCGTGTTTGATATTGCGCCGACAACATCCGGGCTTGCGCCGCATCCACACTGGCCTGCATCAATTGCAGGCGAAGATTGTTTGCCAGCGCCTGCTCAATCAACACCTTTTGCTCCGGCAATTCGCGTTGCAGGGAGAATGTCGGGCGCAGCAGATTGGAGGCAAGTTCACCCGGACGATTTATAACTTCTGCCAGCAGTGCCCGCGTGCTGCGCTGCATGCTTTCACTTTGCATACGCTGGTAGAGTGCGTTTTGATATTGGGTTTCGGCCGCCAGCATGTCGACATCAGACAACTGCCGCAAAGCGAAACGCTCCTGGGAATTATCAAACTGTACATACGCTACCGCCATTGCCTCGTTATCATAGGTGTAACGTAAATCAGCTAACAACACCGCCAGATATAATCGTGTAATTTCCAGGCGTCTTTGCCCCAGCACATACGGCATATAGGCTTTCACCGATGCGTGTTGCAGATCGGCAGATTGTTGCAGATTTTCGCTGCGGCCAAAATCGTAAAGTATTTTTTCGATATGTAAACGTGTACTGAATTCGTCTGTTGACTGATCAACCGCCAAAGGGGATGGCTCAAAAACCGATGCCTGTAACTGGAGTTTTGCCTGCCATTCATTGGCAGCCCGCCCCAGATATACCTGTGACTGGGCACGCTCCAGTGAGGCATCTGCTTCAATTATCTGATGATGGGTTTGGGCACTGGCTTGTGCCAGAGCAAATTCAAGCGTCAACGGATCAGGCAATGGCGCATCATCTGCCTGAACAATTACACAGTGCAGCAGCATTAACACACTGACAAGAAGACGCATCATCTACCGGAAGCTTTGCCAGTCATTTTGCGCTGGTCGCGTTTATAGTTGGTGAAATTACCATCCTTGTAGGCACCACTCACCACATAATTCCCCAGCAGGAGAAACTCGTCGGCATCTGCCGTTGCACCGGTATATTTGGTCACCAGCTTGCCCTGCAAGTCAAAGAACGCCAGCACGGGTGTAGCCCGCACGCGATGCTGCTTGAAGGCAAAATCTTTCATGGGCATAACATTACCCTGAAAGTCCGTCATTTCAACATCACCTTCGATATCAACAGAAAACATCAGAAAGTTACTTTTGAAATAATCGATAACGCGTTGCTGATTCAACACGGTGGTTTTCATGCGATGACAAAACGGACATTCATCCATTTCAAAGAAAATAAATATGCCAGCCTTGCCCTGCTCTTTTGCATGTTTCAGTTCTTCCGAGAAATCACCGAAAGTTTCGTCAAATATAGCCACATCAGCCGCATGCACCGGCAGCATAAAAAAAAGATAGCACAACAACCATTTTGCATTCTTTACAAACATCTATCGCGCCTCATTTTTGGTTAGTCCGCAACGGGTACACTTATAAACAGTTATAAGCTGGCCCTGCTTCACATCAAATTGCTGATCTTTAATGACTTCCCAGCGATGAAAACCTCGTTTACACAAGGTATTGCCCTTAAGGACAGGCGGCTTTATTTTTTTTGCGAAGGGAATAACATCACCCATGCGGTTACACCCACCAACAATCAAAAGAACAAGAAAACGCAAATGAACGCAAATGAACGCAAATAACAGCAACAATTCTTGAACTTATTCTGACGAATTGCCACATAAAGTTCTCAGCGGCTGCGCATCCAAATCAATTCAAAGCAACATTTGCGTTCATTTGCGTGATGCACATGGATGTGCGAATGTCGCAACCGCAGGGAAGCGTTAGCGCGGCGCATTTGCGTTCTCTGTTTCTTTTATCCGGTATTCAGCCGACCGCGCATGCGCCGTCAATCCTTCGCCATGTGCCAGTACAGAAGCAATTCTACCAAGTTGCGACGCACCTGTTGCCGAACATCCTATCAGGCTGGACCGTTTCTGAAAGTCATAAACACCCAACGGCGACGAGAAACGTGCGGTGCGCGAAGTTGGCAGCACGTGATTAGGGCCGGCACAATAATCACCCAGCGCTTCCGCTGTATAACGGCCCATAAATATCGCACCGGCATGACGAATGTTTTTCGCCTGGATTTCCGCGTCATCCATGGATAGCTCAAGATGCTCCGGCGCAATATAGTTCGCCACTTCAATGGCCTGTTGCATATCGCGTGTTGTTATCAGCACACCGCGTGAGGTGAGTGATTTTTTTATAATCTCTTTTCGCGGCATGTTAACTAACAGTTTTTCAATACTGGCGCGTACTTTTTCAATGAATGCGGCATCGGGTGACACCAGTATGGATTGCGCGTCTTCATCATGTTCTGCCTGCGAAAACAAATCCATGGCTATCCAGTCGGGATTAGTCTGGCCATCACACACCACGCAAATTTCTGATGGGCCGGCAATCATATCTATACCCACAGCACCGAATACCATGCGCTTGGCAGTCGCCACATAAATATTACCTGGCCCGACAATTTTATCGACTTGCGGCACGGTTTGCGTTCCATAGGCAAGTGCTGCAACGGCCTGTGCACCACCAATCGTAAACACACGATCTACACCGGCGATCGCAGCAGCCGATAACACCAGATCATTAACTTCACCATCCGGAGTCGGCACCACCATAATGAGTTCGGGCACACCGGCTACTTTCGCAGGTATGGCATTCATCAACACCGATGATGGATACGCTGCCTTGCCACCGGGCACATATAAACCAACACGATCCATAGCCGAAACCTGCTGACCCAGCAAGGTGCCATCCGCTTCACGATAAGACCAGGATTCCAGCGTCTGTCGCTGTGCATAATTTCGAATTCTGTCAGCGGCCTGATTAAGTGCTTCGCGTTGCTCGGCAGGAATACGTTGCAAGGCCTGTTGCAATCTGGTTTTTGGTAATTCCAGTTGTTGCATGGTCTGCACTTGCATGCGATCAAACCGATTGGTGTATTCCACCACCGCCGCATCGCCACGCTGCCGCACATTTTTTATAACATCGCTGACAACAGAAAAAACTTTATCATCGGACACGGAATCCCACGCCAGTAATTGATCCAGTTCACGCCAGAAATTTTCTGCTGTCGCATTCAGTGTTTTGATATTCATGGGTTGTGATGTCATTTTTGTACCGCCTGGCGCATTTTCTCGACCATGTTTTGTATACGTTCGTGTTTCATTTTCAAAGCGGCCTTGTTTACCACCAGGCGCGAGGTAATATCGGCAATGTGATCCATCGGCTTCAGGCCGTTTGCCTTGAGTGTATTGCCGGTATCCACGACATCAACTATTAAATCCGAGAGCCCGACTATCGGCCCCAGTTCCATGGAGCCATACAGTTTAATCACTTCAACCTGCTGGCCACGCTCAGCAAAAAAACGCCGCGTTACGTTGACAAATTTTGTCGCCACACGCAAGCGACCACGATGCGGCTGCGCATTCACCAGTCCGGCCGTCATCAACCGGCAACGGGCGATATTCAGATCGACCATTTCATACAGGCCTTCACCACCATGCTCCAGCAACACATCTTTCCCTGCCACCCCCAGATCGGCAGCGCCATATTGCACATAGGTGGGTACATCGGTGGCACGAATAATCACCAGCTTGACGTCCGGCTGATTGGTATCGAGTATGAGTTTGCGACTGGTTTCGGGGTCTTCCTGCGGCACAATGCCGGCAGCGGCCAGCAAGGGCAGTGTTTCCCTGAAAATGCGTCCCTTGGAAAGGGCAATGGTGATAGCGTTAGACATAACAACTCAAAAACGTGGAATGGAGGCCAATTCTACCCTTTACTCGCCCTCTATAAAAACACATTCCCTGTTTTTCAGCGGCCAGGTACGGGTACCTCATCCTCAAAATACCCGCCAGCAAGCCAGGCGGCTATCGTTTAGACATGCCCCTTGGCCTGCACTGACTCAGGCACCTGCCTCCCGGTACTTTTTAAGCATGTCGGCAATTTTGATGGAGGTATATGGTTTTACCACAAATCCTTTGGCGCCCAGTTCGAGTGATTTCTTGACGTTATCAACAGAGCTGTGAGCACTCACCATCACGATGAAGGCATCCGGTTCAATGATGCGAATCTGACGCAAGGCACTAAAACCATTCAACTCCGGCATTTCAATATCCAGAAACACCATGTCGTGCCGTTTTTGACGAAAGCGATCAACTGCCTGCACACCATCACCGGCAATATCAATATTTGAAACGCGCAGGGTACGCAATATGGTTTTCAGCAAATCGCGCATCGCCAGTTGATCATCGGCGACTAATACATTCATCTCACTCGGGGCTGGTCTGGGTGTTAATTTTTTGGGTTCCATCGTTAATGCTCTTGATTGATTCTGATCCCGGATAAAGATTTTCCGACACGGTTAATTACACAGAAGCCTGCATACAAATTCGATCTATTTCATTTGTCAGTTTTTCATAATGAGCATACATATTATCCCTGTCTTCCTGTCGTAAGGCATCCTCAAGTCGCCCGGCCAATTGGGTAATGGATGGATAACCAAAACTGCCACCCATGCCCTTGAGCATATGCGCTACAGATTTGGCTTTTTCCAGCTCGCCAACAGACATGGCATCATCCATTTCCGCACGATATGCCGGCAGTCCTTCAACAAAGTTTTGTACCAGCCGGGCAAATTCATCACTCTCCGTTTCATCCGCACCATTGTGTTGATCTGTTTCTGATACGCCACCGAGCTGTTGCGCCAATACTGAAAAAAAACGCAGTTGATCAATTGGCTTGGAGAGAAAACCGGTACAACCGGCCGCAATATAACTCGCCTGATCTTCTTTCATGGCATTGGCTGTCAGCGCAATTATGGGGCGGCTGTAACCTGCAGCACGTAAAAGTGTTACCGCTTCCAGTCCACCCATTACCGGCATCTGCATATCCATCAGAACCAGGTCAAAATCGCCTGCCAATGCCTGTTCCACTGCAAGGCTGCCATTTTCCACCAGTGTGCAGTCAATATTCCCGGCACGGCGCAGGTACATCGAAATCAATCGCTGGTTATCCATGCTATCCTCCGCCACCAGTACTTTGCCACGCAGCGACAGATTGGTGGTTTTGCTTACTGAAAGTTCTTCAATGCAACGTAACGCATCAAATCGTTCAATAAATTGCACTTCATCAATTGACCCGGTATCAACCGTGACTACAAATTTACTACCCAATCCTTCAACGCTTTCAACACTTATATCCCCGCCCAGCATTTGCGCGAGCCGCTTGCTGATAAACAGGCCCAGGCCAGTGCCTCCAAACCGGCGCGTGGTGGAAGAATCGGCCTGACTAAAAGCCTTAAACAGACGATCCTGTTCCGCAACATTCATTCCTATTCCGGTATCCACCACAGCAAACACCATTTGTCGCGACACCACCTTGCAACTCACCGTTACACGCACGGATCCCTGCGCTGTAAACTTTACTGCGTTGGCACACAAATTCAGCAAGATTTGTTTGAGACGAGTCGGGTCACTATTAATTGTTTCCGGCAAGGGAAACGCATATTGCACTTCGAAAGTCAGACCCTTGTCTCGCGCCTGCATTCCCACCAGTGATTCAACATCTGCCAGCAACTGAAAGGGTGACATGGAAATTCTTTCCACATCCAGCTTGCCGGCTTCCATTTTCGACATATCGAGTATGTCATTGATAATCGTCAGCAAGTGGCGCCCGTTGCGAATAACCGTGCGCACGGCATCCAGTTTTTCAGTCTCGGATTGATTGCCATCGAGTATCGATTCACCAAAACCAATAATAGCCGTTAGTGGTGTGCGAACTTCGTGACTCATATTGGCAATAAACGCACTCTTGGTCTGGCTGGCCTGCAAGGCCTGGTCGCGCGCCACGGCAAGATCAGCGGTTCGCTCCATCACGACTCTTTCCAGGTGATCACTGTGTGATAGCAGCGCCTGTTCGGCCTCCATACGTACCGATATTTCTTTTTTCAATTCTTCGTTGGCTTTGCGTAATTCCTTTTGTTGCTCGCTGATTCGAGTCAGCATTTCATTAAAGAATTGCGACAAATGTCCGAATTCATCCTGGCGGGTAAAATTAATACGGGTATTCAGGTCACCATCACTCACCATTTTGGTGGCATTAATCAGCACCTCAAAAGGCTTGGAAAGAACAGTGTGAATAATCCAGGTAAGAAACAGACCGAACGCCACGATTGACAGGACGACACCTATCACCAGATTTCGGCTTTGCTCGATGGATGCTTTACGAAAAGGAGCGTGATAAACCGCGAGTTGACCGGATAACACGCCATCCGATCTAAATTCTTCAGGTAACGCCAGGGACAGATTAAGGTATTCAGGTTTATCAGGAATTTCACCAACAACCCCTCTTTGGTTGCCCAGGGTTATTTCAATTGCATCAAACGGACGCAGTGACAGCTCATGCTCGATACGTTTCAAAAGCTTGTCAAAACTCGGTGCTTTTTCATTCTCGAGATAATGATTAATTTCGGCTTGCAGATTGTCCGACTGGTAACCAAATTCTTCGCGCAGGTTTTTCTCGTTTGCCCAGATCACACTCATCAGCACAATGAACGTTACAAGAATAACCGCCCATAACACCATGGCGGTAATCTTGACGGCAATATTGGCCTGCCAGTTACGCGTCCAGTCGTCCGCAACAATAATTTGCTGCTCGCTCACTTAAAGCCGACCCAGCGCAATGCCATGACCATTGGACAAATATTGGTTAACCCGGCAAGTAATAACATCACGCCAATAAACCAGGGGAAAAACCACAGCA
>JACPVK010000129.1 GCA_016191795.1 Gammaproteobacteria bacterium | reverse complement strand
TGCTGACTGGGTGCGCCCGGGCATCATGTTGTATGGCTCATCACCCACGCGTCAGCACACGGCCACCGAACTCGATTTGCGTGCGCTGATGAACGTGACGACACAACTCATCGCGATTAACTGGTTACAGGCCGGCGATCATGTCGGCTACGGCAGTTTGTGGCGATGCCCGGAAGACATGCCGGTGGGTGTGGCCGCGATTGGATATGGCGATGGCTATCCGCGTCATGTGCGCAGCGGTACACCGGTACTGGTTAACGGCCAGCGCACACAAATTCTCGGCCGTGTTTCCATGGATTCAATGGTGATTGATTTACGTGGCTTGATTCGCCCGGCCGTGGGCGATGAAGTGGTGTTGTGGAATCAGGAATTATCCGTGGATGAAATTGCCGATCATGCTGAAACCATTTCGTATGAAGTGTTGTGCAATATGAAAGGCTGTGTGGTGGCCAGGTAGTAGTGCTGTTAGCTTTTTGTGATGAAAAGTAAAAAAGATTTGTCACAGACGACTGCACGGATGGCCAGCGATGTTCCAATATCGCTTCGGCATTTCCCACATCCATGTGGGTCACAGGGTAGAGCAACGCAGGAGCGTTTGCCGAGACGCAGAGGACGCAGAGAATTTTTTGGGTATCCTGTGGGTAGGCCTTTAGGCTGACGTCTTTTCCTTGTATCACTTCAAAATCGTCAACCTAAAGGCCGATCCACAAAAAGCCAGGCCCACTCCCATTCTGTTTTTTTGTTCTTGGTGTCGAAAATGGCGTCCTCGGCAGGAATCGAACCTGCATCTGACCCTTAGGAGGGGTCTATTCTATCCGTTGAACTACGGGGACGTGTGTCGCTATATTAGAATAAAAATGCGTTGACGCGAAGGCGCAAAGGCGCAAAGTTTGAAAAGAGACGGGTCATTTCAATCCAGGCTGCTGTTTCATAATTCGCTTGAAGGTTTTTTTGACTCAGGTTGTGAAGCATATGTACACCGTGACTAATGAAGATTAGCTGTTTTATTCACCTGAATAAAGCAGCTAATCACCACTATAAAATATAAAATCTTTGCGTCCTTTGCGTCCTTTGCGTCCTCGCGTCAGTTTTAATTTCTCTAGGCCAACAACAAATGCTCCATAATCCGCTCATAAATTTCCGATAATGTATCCAGATCGGCCACCGAAACATTCTCGTCAATCTGGTGTATGGTTGCGTTCAACGGACCTAACTCCAGCACCTGTGCGCCGGTGGGTGCAATAAATCGCCCATCCGATGTGCCTCCTGCCGTAGATAATTTTGTTTCATAGCCGCAAATTTCGGCAATGGCTTTTTGCGTGGCTGCTACCAGTTCGCCGCGCGGGGTGAGAAAGGGATTGCCGGAAAGATTCCACTGTATTTCAAAGTTCAGCTGGTGCTTGCGTAAAACCGCTTCAATACGTGAACGTAAAATGTCTTCATTCACTTCGGTTGAAAAACGTAAATTAAAAATCACCTGACATTCACCGGGGATGACATTGGTGGCGCCGGTGCCGGCATTGATATTGGAAATCTGGAAGGTGGTTTTGGGGAAAAATTCGTTGCCCTGATCCCATTCGGTGGCGGCCAGTTCGGCCAGAGCCGGTGCGGCACGGTGTATGGGATTATCCGCAAGATGCGGATAAGCTACATGGCCCTGCTTGCCGCGTATGGTGAGTGTGCAGCCGAGTGAACCGCGACGACCATTTTTAACAACATCGCCCAGTTTTTTTTCGCTGGAGGGTTCACCCACCAGGCACCAGTTGATTTTCTCGTTACGTTTTTCCAGATGCTCGACCACTTTTACCGTGCCGTTAATGGATGGCCCTTCTTCATCACTGGTGATGAGATAGGCAATTGAACCTTTGTGATTCGGATGTCTGGCAACAAAGCGTTCGGTGGCGGTCAGCATGGCGGCAATACTGCCTTTCATGTCGGCGGTGCCGCGGCCATATAAATGACCATCGCGGATTTCGGGTTTGAAGGGTTCGCTTGACCATTTGCTTAACGGGCCGGTTGGCACCACATCGGTGTGGCCGGCAAATACAAACAGGGGTGCGGCGCTGCCACGACGTGACCACAGATTGTCCACATCAGCAAAGCGCAGATGCTCGTTATTAAATCCAAGTGTCTGAAGTCGCTGTGCCATGATGTTCTGGCAGTTGTGATCTTCGGGCGTGACGGAGGGTTTTGAAATAAGTTCTATGGCAAGGTCAAGCGTTCTGGACATGGTCACTATCTATGGTTGGCGAGGCCTGATTATACATGTATCGCACGCTGATCAGCCATTGTTACCATGTATGGCGTTATACATGGCCAGATATTCTTTCTCCATGGAGGCAAACTCTTCCTGCAACTTGGCGTAAGCCACGTCTTTTTTGATGACTTCTTCTTCCAGTTTTTTAATTGACTCGCGCGTGCTTTGTGCATCAACGGTGCTGATCTGGTCCATGGATGATTCACCGGTGCCCGATTTTATGGCATCAAGTTTATGTAGTTCATCCTGAAGTCTTGTGTTTTCCATTTCCAGAACATCCATACAGGTTTTTGCATCACGCAGTTGACGTTCGAAATTGCTGGCCTGAGCATGAAGTGCAGTAAAGAATTCTTCGTTTTCTGTTCCCTTGTGTTCAGCTTCCGCATGCTTCAGGCCTTTAAGTAAATCACTCAGGGTGTTTTCCCGGTCGTAAATAATGTCCTTGAGGCGGTTGACCTCGCCATCCACTTTTTTGCCCTGGGTTTCGATGTAAAAAACTTTCTCTGCGGAATCCTTTGCGTGGTGCTCGCCCTGATCCTGTCTGGTTGTTAACTCATGTTCGATAGTTTTAAAGTGAGCAAGCACATTATCCATGCCGCTGTAAACGTTATTCCAGAAGTTAATGTCATTGTCGGCATGATCTGCCGAGCTGCGTTCAGCTCGCAGGAACAGGTCGCGTAACTGAAGAAGCTTGCTGTGTTTAGTGGCTTTTGATGTGCCAGCAGCGGGTTGCTTATCTGTGTCATGTTCAATACGGTTTTCGATTTTGGTTTGCGCCGTATTTTTCATCATCTCTATCTCAAGATGTTGGGTATAGCTTCTGCCTATATTGATGTTTTTCTGATCGTCAGCATAGTCAATGGGTATTTTTTTTGAATTGGCAAGTCGATATGCCACAATGCCCAGCACTATGCTCAGTATGATGAATACCAGCATGGCTTCGGCAATAAATAAAATATATATAAAAGGTATGTGCATTCTGAATGTCGACTGCTTATTGTTCGGCGGATTTTTTCTTTCTTGAGCGTAAAAAGAAATAGACATTAACGCCAATCAATATGAGCACGACATTGACGGTAACAAATATCATGGCCGCCTGTGCTATGTCGATTTCTTCCGGTGGCTGTGTTACGGCATGATCGTCGGTTTTTACCGGCTCGGCAGGTTGCTGTTTTACCGGTGTTTCGGCTACCGGTTCAGGCGTGTGTTCCACAGGTTTGTGCGATGCGGTCTGGGCGGGCAGGTTGGAACGGAATGAGAATACCTGCTGGCGCTGAAAAGTTTTTGATGTAGCTGTTAGTGTGGCGGCATAAATACCATCCTGGGTCGGCGTAAATTGTGTAATGTACTGGCCATCGGCATTGGCTCCAGGAAAATCCATCTTCTCGATGCTGCCATCGGGGTGTTCAACGATCAGTTTAACCTCCATGCTTTTCAGTAAATCGCTTTCTCTGACTACGTCCTCATTTTTCTTTAACCAGGCGGTAATTGATAAGGCCTGAGACCCGACTGTGGAGTTAAAGGCGAAACGACTGCGTAATTCAATATCGGCAACAATATAGGCCTTGTTGTCGTTGTCACTAAACAGGATTTTCCAGTCACCGATTTCCGGTTTGCTTATGGTAATCATTTCAAAGTCAGCTGACTCAAACCATTGCATGGATTCTTTAGGCGCTTTGGCGTTGTAACGAACTTTGCCCGGGGATTCCAGGAAGATTTTGCTTTGTTCCGTTTTTTTGTTGGCGAGGATAGTGATCTCACGAACGCTGGCATCGACCACAAACTGATTTTCGGTTAATGGCAGCATATTGGGTTCTTTGCTTTGTTCAAAGATTTTGGTGAAGGCCTTGTGTAGTGAGCTGTCAGTGGCGGCCAGTGCATAACGGCCCTCACTGGCGTCGGCAATTTCCTGCAACAATTCCTGGTCCGATTGTTCGGTAAATGCAATGCTGTAAATTTTGATTTTGTATTGTTTGATTAGCGGCATCAGCTCATCCATGATTTTTTTTCGCAGCTCGGCCGATCTGGCGTTATCGCCCACATCCATTTTGCCGTCAGACATCAATACGATGATGGGCTCACGGCCTTTGGCATCACTCTCTTTGAGTAAATCTATACCGCGTGCGATGGCAGCATGGATGTTGGTGTAAGCGCCTTTGGAGGAAATCTTGTCAGTGGCCTGGAGGGCACGTGTTTTGTTGACCTGTGTATCCAGCGTTGTCAGCCAGGTGATGGGGTAGGCGTTATCACTGAAGCTCATGACACCCAGTTGGTCCTGTTTGCCCAGCAAGGTTATGAACAGCTTGGCGGCGGGCTTGCGTAACTCTTTTGGATCGGTGGATTTCATGCTGCCCGAGCTGTCCATAATGAGTACGGCATCCAGTGGCTTTTTGTCATCTGTAGCGGCAGCAGGCAGACCGAATCCCGCTAGCAGTATCAGCAGCAGGGTAGTGGGTAATCGTGTCATGGGTTACGCCTTGTAGAGGTAAGACCGGAAAAACGCGAGTTTGGATTAAAAAACTCGTCTAAGTTACTATTTTCATTGTAGTAGAGAAGCAGAGTCTGGCAAGGTCTGCCGGTATTTCTATGCACATCAACCCTTGGCTGCTCTGGCTGGCAAGAGTATCATCCGCACACTCGTGACTACCCTGTCAGACAACTACAGCCAAGGCCATCATGAATCCCAATTTTCTTGAATTTGAACAGCCCATCGCCGAACTCGAGGCCAAAATCGAGGAATTACGTTTTGTCGGTGACGATAGCGAAGTCAATATCAGTGATGAAATCGCACGCCTGCAGGATAAATGCCGTACCCTGACCAACACCATATTTGCCAAGCTCACGCCCTGGCAGACCTCCCAGCTGGCACGCCACCCGCAGCGTCCCTACACCCTGGATTACATTGACCGAATATTCACCGACTTTCAGGAACTGCATGGCGATCGCGCCTATGCCGACGATAACGCCATCGTGGGTGGCATAGCGCGTTTGAACGGGCGCTCGGTCATGGTGATAGGCCACCAGAAAGGCCGTGATACCAAGGAAAAAATTCGTCGTAACTTTGGCATGCCCCGTCCTGAAGGTTACCGCAAGGCCTTGCGCTTAATGAAAATGGCCGAACGTTTCAGCATTCCGGTGCTGACTTTCATCGACACCCCCGGCGCCTATCCCGGTATTGGGGCGGAAGAGCGTGGCCAGTCCGAAGCCATTGCGCGCAACCTGTTCGAAATGGCGGCATTAAAAACCCCCATCATTTGCACTGTGATCGGTGAAGGCGGCTCCGGTGGCGCGCTGGCCATTGGCGTGGGTGACCGCGTCATGATGCTCAAATACAGTACTTATTCCGTTATTTCTCCCGAAGGTTGTGCTTCCATTTTGTGGAAAAGCGCCGACAAGGCGCAGGAAGCGGCCGAAGCGCTGGGTATTACCTCCGGTCGTTTGAAGGAACTGGGGCTGATCGATCACATTATTGATGAACCGGCAGGCAGTGCCTATCGCGATCTTGATATTGCCGCGCGCAATATTCGTAACGCCCTGACGGATAGCCTGGAAAGCCTGGAAAAAATGAGTCTGGATAAATTGCTGGACGTGCGTTATCAACGGCTCATGAGTTATGGCAAATTCGTTGAAGCGTGATTCGGCAGCGTTACTCACTATCCTTCAGCGGTTTCCCGCGTTTCATTCAATCAAAACCTGGTGGTTGGCCTACAGTGGTGGCGTCGACTCCCGGGTTTTGTTGCATTGGCTGTCGCAACTGGATCTGCCGGTGCACGCTGTGTATGTCGATCATGGTTTGCAGGCGGCATCAAAACAATGGGCCGAACACTGTCATCAAACCTGTGCACAACTTCAACTTCCCTTTACGGTGATGAGCGTCGATGCGACACCGCAACATGGCGAAAGTCCGGAAGCGGCGGCTCGTCGTGCGCGTTATCAGGCACTGGGATCACTGGTTAAGGCCGGCGATTGTTTACTGACTGCGCAACACGCGGACGATCAGGCCGAAACATTTTTATTGCAGCTGATGCGTGGTGCCGGTGCCGCCGGCCTGTCGGCCATGCCATTTGCACAAACATTTCATGAGGGCTGGTTGCTGCGTCCATTACTGGAAATTTCACGACAGGAAATTATCACTGCCGCACGTAGCGAAAATCTGGCGTGGGTGGAGGATCCGAGTAATAGCGATGAACGTTTTGATCGTAATTATTTACGGCAAACCATTTTCCCCGCCTTAATAAAACGCTGGCCACACACGGCGCAAATCCTCTATCGGGCAGCGCAACAGCAGGCAGAAAATCAGGCATTGCTCGAAGCGCTGGCCGAGCAGGACCTGGCATTGCAACACCTCACAGTCGTACTGTCAGTTGAAAATTTGACACAACTGGACGAGCCGCGGCAACGTAATGCGCTGCGCTACTGGCTGGAACACAATCAGGTGCGCATGCCATCGCGTGCTGTGATGCAGCAAATATTGTCGCAACTGGTGCACGGGCGTGAGGATGCACAGGCCTGTGTGCACTGGGATGATGTGGCGTTGTATTGTTATCGCAAGCAGCTGCATTTACAAAAAAACTCGCAACATGATGCATCGCAAGTGCTGAGCTGGGATGGTAGGCAAGCGCTAATAATGTCATCCATAGAACAAACACTGATTTTCGAAAAAACAAATAACGCCGGGTTGTCGCCGGACATGATTGGCAAGACCTTACAGGTGAAATTTCGCCAGGGCGGCGAAAAAATAAAACCGGCCGGGCAGGCGCATACCCACACGCTGAAAAATCTGTTTCAACAACAGGGCGTGCCACCGTGGCTGCGTGACCGAATTCCGCTGCTGTATTTGAGCGATGAGTTGATTGCGGTGTGTGGTTACTGGGTGGCGGATGCGTATGCGGTTAAGTCGGGTGAGGGGTTGATGCCGAAGATTAAAGAAAAAGAAATGAAAAAAGAAAACGCAAATACGCCGCTCTAGCGCCTCCTGCGCTCGCGGCATTCGCACATCCAGGTGCATCACGCAAATAAACGCAAATAAAAAAATCATTGGTGTAATGCGGGGCGGTCATCAAAACCTGCACCCAATATCATTAAGTTAAAGAAAATACAGCACCCTGCTCATGTCTCAGAAGCAATGAACCAGGCTTATGATTGTGCACGGATGTGGGTCAGCCTTTAGGCTGACGCTTGTTCCATGATCAGGCGCAAAGCGTTGGCCTGAAGG
>JACPVK010000128.1 GCA_016191795.1 Gammaproteobacteria bacterium | reverse complement strand
AGTGATAACCGAAACAGGCGAAGCCTTTGGCTTCGACGTGGATGCATTTCGTAAACATTGTTTGTTAAACGGCCTGGATGATATAGGCCTGACATTGCAACATGCGGATGCTATTCGCCAATACGAAACCAGTCGCAAGCAATCTGCGCCCTGGTTGTTTAATTAAGTAGCAAGTAGCAAGTAGCAGGTAGCAAGGTACGGATAGGCGCTTTTACTTGCTACTTGCAACTTTTTTTAGGATTTAAACATGACACAAAAAATTGCGATTTTGCCCGGTGATGGTATCGGCCCTGAGATTGTTGCCGAAGCCGTCAAGGTGATGAATTTTTTAAATAATGAAGGCACGCTCAAGCTCGAAATGGAGCATGCGCCGGTTGGTGGTGCCGGTTACGACGCGGCGGGGGAACCTTTGCCGGCAGCAACATTAAAACTGGCAAAACAGGCTGATGCCATTTTACTGGGTGCAGTGGGCGGCCCTAAATATGATACGTTGCCGCGCGAAAAACGTCCGGAAAAAGGTTTGCTGGGTTTACGTTCCGAATTGACCTTGTTTTCCAATTTGCGTCCGGCGATTTTGTATCCACAACTGGCTGAAGCGTCTTCCCTGAAGCACGATCTGGTAGCCGGGCTGGATATTATGATTGTGCGCGAACTCACCGGCGGTATTTATTTTGGCAAGCCGCGCGCCATCGAGCAGCGCAATGGCGAACGTTATGGTTACAACACCATGTGCTATGGCGAATCCGAAATCGAACGTATTGCGCGTTCGGCATTTGAAATCGCCATGAAGCGTAATAAAAAATTATGTTCGGTTGACAAGGCCAACGTGCTTGAAGTGTCAGAATTATGGCGCGATGTGGTGACGCGCGTTGCCAAAGATTATCCTGCAGTGCAACTCAGTCATATGTATGTTGATAATGCCGCCATGCAGCTGGTCAAGTGGCCCAAGCAGTTTGATGTAATGGTTACAGAAAATATGTTTGGCGATATTTTGTCCGATGCCGCCGCCATGTTAACCGGCTCAATCGGTATGTTACCTTCTGCCTCACTGGATGCAAATGGCAAAGGCATGTATGAGCCGATTCATGGTTCAGCGCCGGATATTGCCGGCAAGGGTATAGCCAATCCACTGGCTACGATTTTATCGGTAGCGATGATGTTGCGTTACAGCCTGAATCAGGAATCGGCCGCCAGACGCATTGAAGCGGCAGTGGGTATAGTGCTGGATAAAGGTTTGCGTACACCCGACATTATGTCAGAAGGTTGCAAAAAAATTGGTACCGCTGAAATGGGCGATGCGGTGGTGAAAGCGTTGCAAAATTAATTTTTTGACGCAGAGGCACAGAGACGCAGAGGTAATTGGTTTTTTTATTCTACGTATTCTCTGCGACTCTGTGTCTCTGAGTCGAATATCTTTTTTATTTAAGGTGAATGAACATGAGCAAAAAATATGATGTAGCAGTGGTAGGTGCAACCGGTGCCGTTGGTGAAACCATGTTGTCGATTCTGGCACAGCGCAAATTTCCGGTTGGTAAAGTTTATGCGCTGGCTTCCGAGCGTTCTGCGGGTAAAAAAGTTGAGTTCGGTGACAAAATGTTAACCGTGGAAAGTCTGGCTGATTTTGACTTTTCAAAAGTTCAAATCGGTTTATTTTCGCCCGGTGCTTCGGTGTCTGCTGAATACGCACCTAAAGCGGCTGCCGCCGGTTGTGTGGTGATAGATAACACTTCGCAATTTCGTTACGACAAGGATATTCCACTGGTGGTACCGGAAGTGAATCCGCAGGCCGTGGCGCAATATAAAAATCGCGGCATTATTGCCAATCCCAATTGCTCTACCATTCAAATGCTGGTGGCACTCAAACCCATATATGATGCCGTGGGTATTACACGTATCAATGTCTGCACTTATCAGGCAGTGTCCGGTACCGGCAAGGAAGCGATTGAAGAACTGGCGCAGCAAACTGCCGCGTTACTCAATGGCAAGCCGGTGGAATGCAAGGTTTATCCAAAACAGATCGCTTTTAATGTGATTCCCCAAATCGACGTATTTCTGGAAAATGGTTACACCAAAGAAGAAATGAAAATGGTTTGGGAAACGCGCAAAATCATGGGCGATGAAAAAATCATGGTTAACCCGACCACGGTTCGGGTGCCGGTATTTTTTGGTCATTCCGAAGCAGTGCATATCGAAACCCGTGACAAAATCACGGCCGAGGCCGCCATGGCGCTGTTGCGCAAGGCGCCGGGTGT
Organism: Gammaproteobacteria bacterium; assembly: GCA_016191795.1. Classification (GTDB taxonomy): domain Bacteria; phylum Pseudomonadota; class Gammaproteobacteria; order SZUA-229; family SZUA-229; genus JACPVK01. The sequence goes on along the minus strand of JACPVK010000128.1, from coordinate 576 downwards.
TACCTTGCTGGATGAGCGCAAGGCCGGGGGATATCCTACCGCTGTGACCGAGGCGGCCAATAACGATGCCACTTATGTGGGCCGGGTACGTGAAGATATTTCCTGTGATCGGGGCCTGGATATGTGGGTGGTATCCGATAATGTACGTAAGGGCGCGGCTTTGAATAGTGTTCAGATTGCCGAAATTTTGATAAAAGACTATTTATAATCTATAGTTACAACCGCATACTAAAGTACCATCTTAGAAATGTGGCTGAACTGTGGGTAACTACCCGCGATTTATTAAATAGAATGACGAGATATATGAGGGAAAAGCCGGTGCGTAAACTGACCTTAAGCTTGGCGGTAATGGCAGCGCTGTTGCCGAGCCATGTACTACCTCTGGGCCTGGGCGAAATCGAGCTGAATTCAGCTTTAAATCAAGAGCTTGATGCAGAAATCAAGGTGCTGTCTGCGGCACCGGAAGATGCTGAACAGCTGATTGTAAAACTGGCTTCGCGTGAGGCATTTGCCCGTGCCGGTATTGATCGCCCATTCTCCCTGCAGGACCTGAAATTTAAAACCATTCTTAAGGGT
>JACPVK010000127.1 GCA_016191795.1 Gammaproteobacteria bacterium | reverse complement strand
TAATAGAGATAATTTATGATAAAGAATTGGCTTGCCACAGCCCGCAGGAGGTTTCCGGTATCGATACTACGATGCGCCGGATCGAGTATGATTTTTAGACCTGGCGTCGTGATACTAATTTTTAAAAAATAAATTGCAGTGTGTGTTTTTACCGATAAACTACGCACAAATTTTCCGATTATTTGATTAAAGGGGTAACTCATGGAAGTTGTTAAGTTTTTCCAGGCCGGTGGTGCATTCATGTGGCCTATTCTGGTGGTGCTTGCATTAGGGATTGCCATCGCAATCGAGCGCTTTCTCTACATTACCAGGACCATCAAAAAGACGAACCGGGTATGGGAGCAACTGGTACCCATGCTGAAAGCGAACGATCATGCCCGAGCCATCAAAATGACTCAGGAGCTCAAAACCCCGCTGGCATTGATGCTCAATTATGGCTTCTCCCGCCTGGGCTCGACCAAGCGTCGCGAAGATATCGAAGCGGCGATGGAAGAGGGCATGATGGAAGTGATGCCGGAGCTGGTGCAACGCACACATTACCTTGCTACCTATGCGAACATTGCGACCTTGTTGGGGTTGCTGGGTACTATTATTGGTCTGATCGATGCGTTTACAGCTGTAGCGGCTGCCGATCCGGCCGAAAAAGCCGATTTACTGTCAGCCAGTATTTCAGTGGCCATGAACACCACGGCCTTCGGCCTGGTGGCGGCCATTCCTTTAATTCTCATACATTCGTATCTGCAAACAAAAACCGCACGATTAATTGATAACCTCGAAATGGCGGCGGTTAAATGCCTTAACCTGATTAGCAAAGATCATTAGTCCTCATCAATATGTATCAGGGAGTTGACTATGAAACTGGCTAACAAGCGACGTATTTCTGAAGAAACAGTTGAGCTGGATGTAACCACATTCATGAATTTGATGGTTATATTGATTCCGTTTCTGTTGATATCAGCCGTATTTTCAAGAATGACAGTGCTGGAGTTAAACCTTCCGGCGCTGGATGCTATCGCCAAACAGGAAGACAGCATCAAGCTGCAACTTGAGTTGCATATACGTGAGCACAGCTTTGATATCCGGGATGCGAACCTGGGCCTGATCAAAAGTTTTGAGCGTACGGCGGATGATACCAACTGGAAGGCATTTTCTGATGTATTGGTTGAAATTAAATCGCGTTTTCCCGAAGAAAAAAATATCACGTTATTACTCGAACGCAGTACAGATTATAAAACCCTGATTTCAGTGATGGACCGAGTGCGAAGTACCGATATAGTTCAGTTTTTGTCAGTAGAAACGGTAGAGTTGTTTCCGAATATTTCCATTGGTGATGCGCCCGATTTGCAGACCGATGCGCCTCTCGATGCATCTACGGCTCCGGCCCCGGAGCCTGCGCCATGATGAAAATGTCAAAACGTGCGCTGCGTATGCAAAAGCATCAGGCGCGTCAAAAGGATGGTGGTTTAAATCTCGTCTCCTTAATGGATGTTTTCACCATCCTGGTGTTTTTCCTGTTGATCAGTTCATCTACTGTGCAACAACTACCCAGCACCAAAGATATAAAACTGCCGACTTCCACAGCCAGCAAGCTGCCGGAAGAAACACTGGTTATCATGGTGACCAATAAAGATATTCTGGTACAGGGCCGGAGAATTGCTGACACTTCACAGGTGCTTGCTGCGCAGGAAGATACGATTGGCGATCTGGCTGACGAATTAAAGTTTCAGTCACGGAAAGTCAGGTTGACTGCGCAGGATCGCAGCAAGGGTATGGCGGTCACCATTATGGGTGACGAAAAAATTTCCTATGCATTATTGCGCAAGATTCTGGCTACCTGCCGTCAGGCTAATTACACACGTATAGCGTTTGCGGCCTCGCAGACATCCAAAAGGAAGGCATGATGACGGCGATGACGTATCATGATCTGGCACTGGAATGGCATCCGCGTCGCAGTGGTGACAATTCGTTTACGGTGCTGGCAGTATCGGTACTGGTGGGATTGCTGGCGCTGGCTTTAGTCATTTCCAATATAGAAGTGCCACGTGAAGAAAGAACCATACGTGCTGTGCCCGAGCGTATTGCACAATTTATTATGGAAAAGGAAAAACCCAAGCCAATATTAAAACCGGTGATCAAAAAAATCCCCGAGCGAACCGAAACCAAACCTTTAACTGAAACACAGCAAAAGGCGCGTGAAAAAGCGGCCGATAGTGGTTTGCTGGCACTGAGCAAGGATCTGGTTGATTTAATGGATACCTCGGCCGTGAATTCCATGCTCAGTGGCAAAGTAAACTCTGCAGGGTCGGCCAGTCAGCAGGTGTCATCCGTCAACAAAGGTTTATTGATGGCTGAAGCTGGCAAGGGTGGGGTGAGCGTTAATAGTGGACAATACACGTCCATCGGTAGTCAGACCACGCTGAGCAGCAAGGAAGTGGCTCAGGTTAAGGCGTCACTGGTCAGGTCTGATGCGCCTAAAACGGATACCTCAAAAACGGCTCGCTCAACATCCGGCAGTATTCGTGCAGATGAAGAAATCACCATTGTATTCGATCAGAACAAGAGTAAATTGTATTCACTCTATAGTCGTGCCCGCCGCACCAACCCGGGTCTGAAAGGCAAGATAGTGTTACAAATTACCATTGAGCCCACCGGCAAGGTTAGCAAGGTCAAGGTGTTGTCATCTGAGTTGAATGATTCTGGCCTGGAATCCAGCCTGATTTCGCGTATCAAGTTATTTGATTTTGGTGTGCGCAGTGTTGAGCCGGTTACGGTGACTTATCCTATCGAGTTTTTACCATCTTGACGTAGTGTGTGGCTGGCAGCGGGCTTGTAAAGACAAAGAATAGTCCGCAAATGCATGCAAATAAACGCGAATAAAAACAAAAGGGCTTTTGTATTATTTGCGTTTATATACAGACCTTCTTTGGTATTTTAGCTGTTGTAGGGTGGGCGATGCCCACCATTCACTGCACGGATAATGTGATTTACGCTATTAGCTAGTAAAAGCTAAAAGATAAAGCATTAGTCAGCAAATAAACGCAAATGCACGCGAATAAAAACAAAAGAGCTTTTGTATTATTTGCGTTTATTTGCGTGCATTTGCGGACTTATGCTTTATCTTGCTGGGTTTCTCGTTCCCACGCTCCGCGTGGGAATGCATAGTCATGGTATCGTATTCAACCAGGAGGATTACTTATGTCACAACGTCATTTGTTACAGATTGGATTCGTTTTGTTATGCGCACTATTCAGTGCCACTTCCTATGCAGATAAAGACCTTAAACTGGTGGTGTTCGGCGATAGCCTGTCTGATCCGGGAAATCTTTATGCCTTAACCGGTTTGTCTGTGCAGGCTCCTTATGAGCTTATACCTTCGGCACCCTATGTCATTGGTGATTATCATCTTACCAATGGTGATACCTGGGTCGAACAACTGGCTGATAAGCTGGATATCAAATCCGGGCCGGCATTTGTTAAAACTCGTTATGGCAATTATGCCGTGGGGGGAGCCCGTGCACGTGCTACCGGTTTTATGGATTTAACCAGTCAGGTGGGTAGTTATCTTGCCAATGACAAACTCAAGGATACATCCCGTACGCTGTACGTGATTATGATAGGCGGCAACGATGTGCGTGATGCCATCGAAGCATTGCAAACAGATGTAACAGGCGCCAGCAGTCTGCAAATACTCACGGCAGCCGTGACCAGTGTTAGCGATAATATTCTGGCTCTACAGGCGGCCGGAGCGCGTCATATTGTTGTAGCCAACGCACCGGATCTGGCAATAGTGCCTGCACTGATTATGGCGGGGCCGCAAGCACAGGGAGCTGCTCACTTTATGAGTGTGAGTTACAACACGGCCCTGGATAATTTACTCAATCAACTGGAAATGTTTTTGCCGGTTGAATTTATGCGTCTGGATCTTTACTCATTTTTGTATGCCGTAACGAGTATGCCGGCAAATTATGGGCTGGTGAATGTGACCATGCCATGTCTCAGTTTTGGTGTAGTAGAAAATGCCGTGTGTGCACAGCCGGATGATTATTTGTTCTGGGACGGCATACACCCGACAACAAAGGGCCATGCCAAAATCGCTGAATACGCGGCGAGTGTGTTATTTAATAAAAAGGAATAGTCTGCAAATGCACGCAATAATATAAATAAAATTAATTTTTTATTTGCATATATTGTGGCTTGTTTTCGGATTCGAATTCTTTTGTGGGTTGCCCTTCAGGGCAACGCCTTTTTCCAGGGAAAGGAATAAAATCACAAGCGTCGGCCTGAAGGCCGACCCACAACAGAAGCGTGGCTCCGATTAGTGTAGCGTAATCGGAGGCTGTTCATGCGTATAATTAATTCTGTTCCCACGCTCTGCGTGGGAATGCAGAGCTGGTCAGATGCGCTCATCCTGTGCATATAACATGCAATATCAAGGATAAAATGTAGGTGCGCCTTCAGGCGCACAAGATATCCAGAGACTACTCATAATTTCCCAGATTGTTGTGCGCCTGAAGGCGCACCTACAGCAATCTCATTCTTTTCTTTGCGTTCTTTGCGACTTTGCGTTGGAGGTTTATTTAGACTATGTCTAGCTAATCGCGTAAGTAAACCCGCCTTCCTCGGTTACACCAACATGAATATTCTTTAACTCCTTGCCTTCCGCCATCAGTGACAGGCATTCGGTCGCCATGCCGGGCAGCATGGTGCGGCTGAGAATGTTTTCTATATTGCGGGCGCCGGTATCCACTTCCTGGCTGCGTGCCACAATATGCAGCATCACTTCCTCGTCGTAACCAAATGTTGCGTTATAGTGTTCCTTAACGCGCTTTTCGATTCGGTTCATATTGATTTTGCATATTTTCATCAGGTCTTCATCACCTAATGGATAGAAAGGAATGATGGTGGTGCGGCCCAGAAAAGCCGGTTTGAAATATTTTAATAATTGCGGCCTGAAATTCTCCAGCAAGGTATCCGGATCAGGCAGCTCATCGGATTGCGCGCACATGGCACGAATATGTTCTTCCGCCGCATTGGAAGTCATGATCACAACTGTGTTACGGAAATCGATGTCTCGACCTTCGCCATCTCTGATATTGCCTTTATCAAACAGGTTATAAAATATGTCCTGCACGCCGGGGTGCGCTTTTTCCATTTCATCGAGTAACACCACGCTATACGGTTTGCGGCGCACGGCTTCCGTTAAGACGCCACCTTCACCATAGCCAACGTAACCCGGAGGCGAGCCCAGTAGCATGGACACTTTATGTTCTTCCTTGAACTCGGACATATTGATAACGGTAATGTTATGTTCGCCGCCATATAAAATATCAGACAGGGCCAGTGCGGTTTCGGTTTTGCCAACACCACTGGAGCCCACCATAAAAAATACGCCAATTGGTTTGCGCGGGTCAGTTAAACCGGCACGTGCCGTGCGTATGCTTTGTGCAATAGACTCCAGTGCATGTTTTTGACCAATCACACGTTCACCCAGGCGATCGCGCAAATTCAGAATCAGATTAATTTCATCCGAGACCATTTTACCTACCGGTATGCCGGTCCAGTTGGCAACCACTTCGGCTATGGCCTGCTTGTCGACATTCACCTGAATTAACGGTTCATCACCTTGTAGTGCATCCAGTTCATCCAGTAATTTATGCAGCTGCTTTTTGATGGTCTCTTTATCTTTGTCAGTGAGTTTTTTAGCATCGGATTTGGCTTTATCCGCGTCTGTGTTTTTGCCGGCCGTGAAATCATCTTCAATCTGCTGCTGCAGGGCATGAATCTCCTTAACCAGTTTTGATTCACCGTCCCATTGTTTTTGCTGCGTTATTAAGGTGTTTTCCAGCGCAGATTTTTCAGCCTTGAGTTCGGCAATGCGTGCATCACAATTGCCCATGGCGGCATTTTCACGTTCCAGTGAATGAATATTGGTATCACACTGGGTAATGCGGCGACGTGTATCTTCGATAGCGGCCGGTGTTGCGCTTTGACTTAAGGACACGCGCGCGCAGGCGGTGTCGAGCAGGCTTACGGATTTATCGGGGAGCTGGCGCCCGGCAATGTAACGATGCGACAGGCGTACGGATTCGATGATGGCTTCATCCATGATGCGAACTTTATGGTGCGCCTGCAACATGCCGGCAATACCGCGCATCATATCTATCGCCCTGGCTTCACTCGGTTCTTCAATTTTTACAACCTGAAAACGGCGTGTCAGGGCCGGATCGCGTTCAAAGTATTTTTTATATTCCGCCCAGGTCGTGGCGGCAATGGTGCGTAACTCACCGCGAGCCAGAGCAGGCTTTAATAAATTGGCTGCATCGCCCTGGCCTTCCTTGCCGCCGGCACCAATCAGGGTGTGAGCTTCATCGATAAACATAATGATGGGATCGGGTGAGGCTTTCACTTCTGCAATCACAGACTTTAAGCGATTTTCAAATTCGCCCTTAACACTGGCACCTGCCTGTAATAAACCCAGATCCAGACTGCGAATAGTGACGCCTTTTAACGGATCGGGAACATCACCGGAGGCGATACGCAAGGCAAAGCCTTCGACCACGGCGGTTTTACCCACGCCCGCTTCGCCGGTTAATATCGGGTTGTTCTGTCGACGCCGAATCAGAATATCAATAATTTGTCTGACTTCTTCGTCGCGTCCCAGTACCGGATCAATTTTTCCCGCTTTGGCTGCGGCGGTGAGATTCACGGTAAATTTATCCAGTGATGGAGATTTGCTGGGTACACCGGAGATTTCACCGGGTGCACTTGAGGTGTCACCGAGCCCGGCACTGTTGGCTGATTCACCCGTACTGCCGACGATTGAACGTGTAACGTCGCGCAAGGATTCAGCGCTAATCTTTTTCAACTCACCGGATGTAGCTTCGGATTGTCGGCGCAGATTGTCATCGAGCATCAGTGCGGTAAAAATATGTGCGGAGGTGGCGCAGGGGTGACCGTATTCAACCGAGGCCAGTACCCAGGCATCTTTCGATAAATCGACCAGTGATTGCGAAAGAGCGGGGGCGCGGGTGTTGCCGGATTTAATTCGATCCAGCTCGCGGTTAAGATCCTGATTCAGCTTGCCGATATTGATATCGAATTTTTTCAGCACCGCCTGCAAATCACTGTCGGGAATTTCCAGCAGTTTTAACAACCAGTGTTCGATCTCGACATTATAGTGTGTGCGCGACAGGCATAAACCGGCAGCCGCCTCCAGAGCATAGCGAGTCGGTTCGTTAAGTTTGTTAACCAGGGATTTTAAATCAATCGTAATCATGTTATTCCTTTTAATCCATGTGTGACTGGTGAGGATGTGCTGCTATTAGTTAATTCGACTTGCCGAAACAACAATGTCGAAGGTTTTGCTGCGTTTTTCTGCAGGTTTTGTATTGCTGGACAGCCAGGTATTCCAGCCCATAATGGAGGGCGAATGTTTGTCCAGTTTAATTTTGTCGGGAATGTCGGCCCGATTAACCCGAATGACAAAATCATAATCGACATCAATGCGGGTGTAAAATCTTACTATTTCATTGAGCGCCTTGAGTGTTTTGGTACCCGGCGCAAAGGAATCCATGTTCTGCTTGTTTAATGGCCCGAGTATTATCCGGATTTTGCCCTGTGAAAACCAGCCTCGGCTGCCGAGCATAACTGATTTTCCCAGGCAATTATTTCTGCCGTTTCGCAGAGAAATAGAAGGCAGCCGGGTTCTGACATCGTCAATCAGTTCCTGCCACTGGCCGACAAACTCCTGGATTTCAACCGGAACATTAAAGTGATTGCGTAATATCTGTTTCAGGTTGGCGCAGGTGCGTATTTGCTGGTTGAACAGGCCGCTATAGTAAAGCAATGATTCATCGTTGGTATATTGACGATTGGTTAAGGATTTTGTACCCAGGCCGATGAGTGACAACAACACCTGTGTTTGGGTATCTCTGTCCTGGTGATTATTGGGTATGAGTTTTTTACGTTCATATTCAACCGGCAGCCGATATTTTACCGAAGCCTGGTAAAACAGCGAAATAATTCGATGATTAAACAGGTCAAAGAATGTTGATAAGGTTTTGTCTTTGAGTTTGCTGCGTTCGAGTATGCTTTCGGTGTAGTGATAGGGCAATACACCCATGGCGCCGGTCAGGCCAATCAAATTGACCTTCATATGCCATTGCTCATTATGCTCAGAACTGCTTTTTGATAACGAGGCTATTTCTGCAGAAGGAAACCCCAGAGAGTTGTTAGCATGGAATCTGACGGCTTCTGTTGCGGGTGGGATAAAACGTGCCACCGGTTTTTTGGACTGTGCGTAAACGTTTTCTCCTTCAGCCATAGACGCACGTTCGATCAGGCGTATTGCCTGAACGAACTGGTATTCGTGTGGGGCTTCCTGTAATAACGAAATTACAGGAGTATTCTTTCGCCGGCTCTTGGTGGGCATTTTTTAAGATAGCCTTCTTTGCTTTTCGCTTTAATAAGTACGCGTGTAAATGAGTTGATAGAGCAATACAAACCAAAAAAATGCTCGAGTACGGTAGCAAACAAATAACTGCTGCTACCGGTTAGTTGTGTGTCGTCGAATTCAATTTCAACTTCTATACCCCGGCACATGGTAGCGTGGCCATCAATGGTGAGTGGCGCACTGATCGGTCGGGTGTGAACATGGGTTATGGAGGCAATAAGGCTGCGAGTAACCGATGAATCCTTGAAATCATATAAGCGCAATATTTCTTTCAGCGCATCGGTAGCCTGGTCACGTCCGGTAATGGATAAATGATTCAGGTTAAGGTGCGATATCAACCGCCATCTGGCGTTGTTGCGCAACGGCGGGCGAATTGTTTGTGTGGGCTGTGTAATGCATCGAATGCGTTTGCATGGTGGCGCACTGTCTATGCATTGCAGTTTGGGATGATCCTGGTTGTACGGCAGGCGCGCGGGTAAATCACGATTACTGCAGGTGGTTTCTATGACCAGTGTTCTGTCGTCGTGCAAAGTGGGATTAAACTGTAAATCCACTAATGTTAAAAATACATCGGTACCTTCGTCGCGTTGATAGTAACCGTGTTTTGCCTGGCGTCTGCTGGCAAACCAGTAGGCTTGTGTATCCTTGCCCTGATGCTCGTGTTTCATGCCATAAAATGGCAGGAAATCTTCTTTCTCGCCGGATGTGGAAGTAGCTGTAACCTTGTTCACCGAGTAAATTTCGTAACCAACCGGTCGGCGTGAATCCGGGATAATCTGGTATTCGGTTTGAGTATGATCAAGTTTTATCGGGTCGGTACGATATTCAAACAAATTGACCACGGGTGTACAGCCCAGTTTAAATGTTTGCTCGTCTATATTGTGTTCAAGCTCCACATCGGATGATTCGAGATAAATATAAATGTCGAGTTTATTTCCTTTGTTATTCTGTAGCTTGCCAGTCAGCCCGGTGATATCGATGAACATAAATTTTTCCTGAAATACAAAGTATTCAGTCAATAATCTATAGCCAAGGAATGACGCGGCAGGGTAGGGCAATAAGCCTTCTTCTGTCGTAAAACCAACCGGTGCGACAACATCTTTACCCAGATAGACGGGCGAGGTATCTGTAGCAGATGAGGTGATAACGACGTTGTGGCATTTATTCAGCAGTAATTGATACAGCGGGTTGATATGCTGAGCCTGACCTTTTAAATAAAACCGAATCTTGTCCGGCTTTAAATCACTAAAAATAATTTCTTTATTAAATGTTTCCAGTGACAGCTTTAATACGCCACCGGCACCTTTTATCTGTTCTGAACCCGGTGTTGTAAACGGTCTGCCCAGTAATGTCGCCGATACCACCTTGATGGGTAATAGTTCGGTATCGTATACGGTCGAAAAGCGGCAATCCTCACCCTTGAACTGTTCGGTTTCCATCAGGGTGTTTTTCGGTACCTTGTAACTGGATTCCAGCTGCTTTTCGTTGGCTTCGAATTCAACGATGGCCATGGATGGAATCGGGCGCTGATAATGCGGGAACAGCACATTTAACAGGGCATCGCTTAATTCCGGAAAGTCGTCATCCAGTTTGTGCTGAATGCGCGCGTTAAGGTAGGCAAAGCTTTCAATCAGGCGCGAAACATGCGGATCTTCAATGGTGTCGGTACTGATGCCAAGACGTCCGGCAATTTTCGGATGTTCTTTGGAGAACTCGGCACCCATCTGGCGAATGAAGGCCAGTTCTTTTTCATAATAGGATAATAATTCATCAGCCATTTCTTGGTTCTTCCAGGCTTACAGTGCGTGAGATGGGTTCGAGTACCGAATCAAAAACAATGACTTCAGGTGTTGGATCTGCATAGAGCATGGCATCAATCCTGAATCGCAGGGTGCGATCTTTTTGATCCTTGTTCTCGACATAGGCTACTTTGACTTCCTTGAATCGTGGTTCAAACATTTTTAATATTTTTTCCAGGCGATGGGTAAAGTCTTTTCGTTTCTCAATATCCGATATGTTGACCGTGGCCAGATCAGGCAATCCGTAATTTAATATGGAATGTTCAACCTCGGTGTATTCTTCAGCCGGTTCAATAATTCGGTAACGTGTGTTTAACAAATGTTCAAGATCCCGGCGAACACTCTGGCGTAGTTCCTGGTGTTTATGATCCTGCCCGGTGTCCACTTCGTTACGGATGTGTGGCTGGTTATCCATCAGCCGATCGAAGATAGAGGGTCTGAGTTTACGTTTTTTATCGATATAAGACATGCTATTTACCTGGACTGGGCCAGTACGGTTACCAGCTCAAGCTCGGATACCATATTGTCGAGTTGATAATGCGGTCTTAAATGAATGACGCACACAAATTGTCCCGGTTTTTCGGGGTGTTCCTTCACGCGTACCGCCGCTTCGCGTAACGGGTAACGTGCCTGTTCTTCCCAGTCGAGATCTTCCCGGCCGGTGGTGTAGCGAAATAACCAGTTGCGTAAATAATCTTCGCATTCGTCGGCTGTGATGAATGAGCCGACCTTGTCGCGAATAATCACCTTGATGTAATGCGCAATGCGCGAGCCGCAGAGTATATGCTGCAACATGGCAGATAGTTTTGCATTAATGGTGGCGTCACGCGATTCCATGCGTTTGGGTATCTGGATGGATTGATTATTATAAAAAGCAGCAAACGGTGTGTCGTAACACTGGCACAGGGGTATGAATCCCATGTTACTGATTTCTTTTTCAACTGCGTCGGTGATAATAACATCGACGACGGGTTTGCGCGCTATATCTGCCGCATCCGTAGCGAAGGTATCAACCGGCAAGGTAGTCACCAGGCCGCCGCCAATTTGATTACGTGGAACACCTCGAATATGTCCAAACCAGCCGACGTTGGCGTATTCGCGTATCAGTATGCCGGCAAAGGCGTAACTGGCATTTCCCCACAAATAGTTACTGGGATCGCTGTCGCTGCATTTTTCATAAAAATACAAACCTTTGAAACTGCCCGGTTTGGTACGGTAGGGACGGCGCATCAGAATATGCGGCAATGTCAGGCCTACAAAACGTGAATCCGGTCGTTCGCGAAACGATCGCCATTTTATGTATTCGTCCTGCGAGAATATTTTTTCATAATTCAGTGGCGTACCGAGCGTGGCAAAATCATCCAGGCCAAATAACTCCGGAGCCGCCGAGGTGAGAAACGGCGCAAAGGATGCCGCTGCGATATGGGATAAACCTTCGAGCACGGACAAATCCTCGTATTTGTGTGTACCCGATGCCTTATGCGCTATTTCATAGTCGCCGATAATAACGCCATACGGTTCACCACCCGGTGTGTCGTACTCTTCACTGTATATTTTCTGGAACAACTGGCTCTGGTCGAACTCCAGTGCGCGGCTGATATCCTTGCTCACTTCGGCCCAGTTGACATCCAGCACTCTGACTTTTAGATTTCGAATACCATAGGATTGAACTGTCAGATAGTGCAGGCCACGCCACGAGGCTTCGAGTTTTTGAAAGGCTGGCTGATGAATAATCTCATTGAGCTGATCATTAATTAATTCATCAATCGTCGCAATCGTATTGAGAATGCGCAGGCGTATGGTTTCAGCCGAAGTGTCCGGCGTAACCGGTATGAATGTTTCAATCCAGTACTGCAGCGATTTGTTAAGATTTTTTTCTGCGAGAAAATCTTGCAGGCTGGTTACGTAGGCACTTTGCGCGCACAGAAAATCGAGATCAACTTTTGATGCTGTTGAGTTCGATAAATGTGCCTGGGAGTGAACATTTGTTGAAGACACGAAGAACCCGATTAAATGTTGCGGGGAGCAGTGCTCCCCGCAAATTTATTAACCCGCTTTAGGGATGTTGGCCACCATACGCAGGGAAGCAGTCAGTTCTTCCATCTGTAACCAGGGACGCAGCCAGGCTACGGCACTGAATACGCCAGGTTGACCTGGAACTTCCTTAACCTGAATACTGGCTTCGGCAAGTGGATAGCGCGCTTTCATTTCGGCGCTGGCACCGGGTGTTGCATTCACGTAAGTGGATATCCAGCGATTGAGCCATTCTTCGGCATCGGCTGCTTCCATGAATGAACCCACTTTGTCGCGCGCCATCACCTTGAGGAAATGTGCAATGCGTGAGGTCGCCATAATGTAGGGCAGACGTGCCGAGATTTCGGCATTGGCCGATGCATCCGGATCATCAAATTTTTTCGGACGTTGCGTGGTTTGTGCACCAAAGAACACGGCGTAGTCGGTGTTTTTGTAATGACACAATGGCAGGAATCCGAGTTTGCTGAGCTCGGCTTCACGGCGATCGGTAATGCCGATTTCAGTCGGGCATTTTTGATCGGTGTCACCGTCATCGCTGACAAATACATGGCTCGGCAGGTTGGCAACCTTACCACCGCCTTCGGCGCCACGAATGCTGGTGCACCAGCCGTATTCTGCATATGACTGGGTAATGGTCGTGCCCATGACATAGGCTGCATTCATCCAGGTGTAATCATCGTGATTGCTTTCAACATGACGGCCGCTGGCGTCAGTAGCCGCTTCTTCGAAATTGAAAGCTTCAATCGGTTT
>JACPVK010000126.1 GCA_016191795.1 Gammaproteobacteria bacterium | reverse complement strand
GTCGCCGGTTACGGCTGCATCAAATCCGGCGGCCAGGTACTGGTTACCGCACTCAGCGAATCATTGAATGCACCGGTGGTGACCAGCCTCAAGGGCAAGGGCGCCATCAGCGAAAACTCGCGTTTGTCGCTGGGCAGCCTGGGTGTCACTTCCTACGGCCCGGCCTATCGTTATATTGCCGAGGAATCGGATCTGATTGTGTTTCTGGGTGCCGGCTTCAACGAACGCACCAGTCACCTCTGGGATCAGAAACTGCTGGGTAACAAAAAAATTGCGCAAGTGGATCTCAATGAAGATCAGCTGGAAAAAGTGTTTCGCGCCGACGTTGCCATTCACGGTGACATTAAAGAAGTGTTATCCGGTGTGCTGACCAATCTGGAAAGTTATCGCCAGATTCGCAAAAATCCCACCAAGATACGTCACGACCATGCACCTACCCAGCAACCGCCACACAGTGATTACGCCGAATTCAAAAATCGTTTTCCGCTGGTAGAAAAGTTTTTCGCCCGCCTGGGTGAAGCCCTGCCGGACAACACCTGGATATTCGATGACAACATTATTTTTGCGCAAAACTTTTACAAGGTGACGGCGAACAATCGCCTGTTTCCCAACAGTGGCGTGTCCTCCTTAGGTCACGCCATTCCCGCCGCCATAGGCGCAGGATTTTGTGACCAGAAATCCACCTGGGCGATCATTGGCGATGGCGGCTTTCAAATGTGCTGCATGGAAATCATGACGGCCGTGAATTACAACATTCCGTTAAACATTGTGTTATTCAACAACGCCACCATGGGACTGATTCGCAAAAACCAGACCCAGCAATATCAGAAGCGTTTTATTGATTGCGACTTTATTAACCCGGATTACCAGATCATGGCCAGATCGTTTGGTATTGCGCACCAGAAACTTGAAAACGAAAAAGACCTGAATAAATTATTTACCCAGAGTGATTTGCACAACGCCATCAATTTGATCGAGATTCCGCTGGACAAGGATGCGTTCCCGAATTATTCCTCCAGGCGTTAGTCTGGATGTCTCACTAAAAAGAAAAGACTAACGTAAATGAACGCAAATAAAGGCGCAAATAAAAGCGTGATATTGGCTTAACTCGTTCCCACGCTCCGCGTGGGAATGCATACCGGTAGATATCCCCGCTCCCACGCAGAGCATGGGAGCAAGAAATGAGATCGAGAAAACATTCTCATAAAGCTGTGCTGTATTGTGGGTCGGCCTTCAGGCTGACGCTTTTTGGTAGCTGATCTTTACACAATATTCAGGTTATTTTTTTACATGGCGAATATAAAAACACCATGCCTGCAGGATTACCTGCAGCGCTATCAAACAGGCATCCCGGATCTGGCAGGTGTCTCAACACTACTGCCCGGTCTCACTGCCAGGGCTGCCACCGGCGATTTAGATGCTCTCATCGATCTGTATGAACAACTGTATCCGTTACTGGAAAAAGCAATGTGGTCCGGTGACACGGACTTTGATGCCTTGCTGTCGTGTTACCAATCCCTGTTTCGCGAACAGGAAGCATTGATTCAACAGACAAATAAAGATGATCGTTATGATTTTATCCTGAGTATTCCGGTAGCCGATCGGCCGCAACATCTACGTGCCTGTCTGGAAAGTATTTTGCAGATTTGCCAGCTGTATGGTTATGGCGGCAAGACATCTGGCTATTACAACAAGATCAGGATTGTTGTGGCCGAAGACAGCCGTGATCCTGAAAACATTCGTCGTCATCTCGAACTGATAACTGAATACCGGCAAAAAGGCCTGCAGGTTATTCACTTCGATCAGCCGGAACAATATGCACTGCTGCAATCCATCCCGCCGCATGAGCGTGAACAGCTGGGGAATATTCTCACCAACCAGCCCAGAGAAAAGTTTTATTTAAAAGGCCAGGCTGCCAACCGCAATCTCAGTTATTTAAAATGTTTGCAGCTCACAGAAAACAAACATAAAACACTTTATTACCTGGTGGACAGCGACCAGTTATTTTGTGTTAACCGGCAAACAGAAAGCGGCGAACAGGTTGTTTACGCACTGAATTACTTTCACGCCATTAATAACGTATTCCGCAACACCGACACCCTGATGCTCACCGGAAAACTGGTGGGCGATCCACCGGTATCACCATCGGTGATGGCCTCGAATTTTCTGGATGACGTTAGCGCGTTTTTCGCCACCCTGGCGCAACATCCGGAAAATCATCACTGCCGCTTTCATGCATTGCCAAAACAGCCGGCAGATGATGCCGCCTATCACGACATGGCAAACCTGTTCGGCTTCAAAATCAAACACACCACCTACGATTACCGTTGCCCGCTGGCAGGCAAACACAATCATGCCGCCTGCCTG
Organism: Gammaproteobacteria bacterium; assembly: GCA_016191795.1. Classification (GTDB taxonomy): domain Bacteria; phylum Pseudomonadota; class Gammaproteobacteria; order SZUA-229; family SZUA-229; genus JACPVK01. Next base: position 1,780 of record JACPVK010000126.1, on the reverse strand, counting down.
CAAGGCTTTGCACAACGGCTCAATGCCTTCTTTTTTGGTGAACATTTAACGCGCAAAACTTTTTTTGCTTACGGCCAGGGTTTTAATGCGCTGGCGCTGGCACCGGCCAGAACCATTTACCCCGGTAATTACATCGTTAACTACGAAGGATTGAAATACATCATCCCGTTTGGACATTTGCGCCTGCGCATGTCGGGTCCAACAGCCGGGCGTTTGATTCAGGCAGAAATTAAACAGCGATTCGCCTCAGTCAATTTACCCATGTTGCACCAGCGCACCACACAGGATCTAAGCGATGACTTTCGTCCCGGCGTGGAGCTGGGGCAGGAAACCATTGATTTATCCAACGAGTTCGAACGCCAGTTTTTTGGTGATTTAATGCTGTTCTCTGTCGTTGAACTGGTTAATCAGGCAAACGTTAACCAGCCTTTTCCGGAAGATGTTCTGGTTTCGGTGATTGATCGCAAGGAGATCGAACTGCTGGATACCTATCAGCAAAAGCATAAAGCCATACTGGAAAAAAACAGATTATTGAACAAGCTGGTTTTTGAATCCGGCCACTGGTGGCTGAATTCACCCACCCTCCCGGACGCACTAAAACAGGTAAAAATATTTATACGCAATATTGAACATAATTTTGGTGACCAGTCACTGGCGTATCAACAGATCCAATCAGGCGAACATCGCGCCAGACGTAAAAAACAGATAATCGATGCCTTGATGAACTATCGCGCCGAGCGTGATGCCTGGGACCAGTTATTTTGATCTGTCACTTTTCTGGAAAAATCAAAAATCATAAAGACTTTGACGCAAAGGCGCAAAGGCGCAAAGGCGCAAAGGCGCAAAGACATATATATGTTAATAAATTATTCGGTGCTTAACGTTGCAGCAACATACAGCACCCATAAATCATAATCTTTGCGTCTTGGCGCCTTTGCGACATCGCTTCGAGTCTTTATACTCTGAAGTCAGGACAGTTAACCGCGGGTAACCACCGCCTCAGCTCCACCCATTATTTTCTCACGACATTGCGAATAGGCCAGCTGCGCCATATCCAACTGCTCCTCAGGAATACAGATCGCTGAATAATCATGCGGCGCCATGTTAATGGTTCCGCTGCGAATATTTTCCGAGGTATCACCCTTACGGTCTTTCCCGGTTTGACTGAAAATGGCATAGTGCTCACTTAAGGGTGACGCCAGTTCCAGCCATGACGACAACCTGGGCAACAGAACATCGGGCGCAGTTGGCAGCATTTCCGCATCAAAATAAAAATAATCCTGCTTTACTTGCGCACAGAACTCGGACAGTCGGGTTACCCGCTCGATGTAATACCTGGCGGCTTCGACAGGCGAGGCGTAAAGCTCGTCACTATTTTTTTTCGCAAACAGCTTAACAATACTTTTGATCGTTGATTCCGGCTCGCGCAAAGCCAGCAAAATTCTGCTATCAGCAAGAGGCAGTCGATCCAGTTGCAGGGCATAATCGTTGTGCAATAATTTATCAAAAAAATAATGGCTGCCTGGTTTGAGCGTATCGTTTTCCTGATAGGACTCAAGCTGTTTCTGCAAAGACGATTCATCGTCGTAGCTGAGATGCATTTCATAGTAACCATTGATCTGCGGATGCGAACCAAGAATGTGCCCTGCCAGACTGGTAAAGGCCCGCATATGGCTCAACAGGAAAATTCTTGAATAATGATCAGTCATGAGATACGCGGTGTAAATGAAAACAAAAGAACAGGAAAACGCAAATGCGCCGCTCCTGCGCATCCTGCGCT
>JACPVK010000125.1 GCA_016191795.1 Gammaproteobacteria bacterium | reverse complement strand
GGTGAGGATGTCCGCCATCTCGCGCGAGGGATCGGAGACCAGCACCCGGTCGGGCGGCTCGGCGGTTTGCAGGCCGATGACCATGTTGTAGAAGCTGCCGCCGGCAAAGCCGATGGATTCACTCTCGTATACCGATGACAGCACCAGGTCACCATAGTGTGCCCGCAGGGCGGCGACGCCGGCTCGGGTATTGGCTACCCGCTCGATATTGCTGCCCAGACTGATGTATACCACGGCCAAAGGACTACCCACGCGTACGTTCGATTAACACACCCACGTCCTGTGAACCGGTGACGGCGCCCGGCTTGGAGAGCCGCAGCCGCAGCCAGGGCACCTGGAATTCATTCAATATAATGTCGGCACAGCGCTGGGCCAGGGTTTCTACCAGCTGGAACTCGCTCTCGCCAACGAACTGGATCAGGCGCTTGGCCACGGACTTGTAGTCCAGGGCGTCCTGGATAAGGTCGGAGACGGCGGCGGGACGGATGTCGGTGCCCATTTCCAGGTCGATGCTCACGGTCTGGCGGATTTCCCGCTCCCAGTCGTAAACGCCGATGACGGTCTCGATACGTAAATCGCGGATGAAAACTATGTCCATGATGCGGGCGGGCCTGCTTTTGGGAGGCCGCAGTCTAACTGTTTTGTGAGATTATTTCACCGCAAGCTATATCACAGCTTGTCTGGCGGCGGTTAATCCGTTATATTTGCGCCCCTTTTCCGAGTACGAAACGGCCATGGTCGGTTTGTCTCAATTGGCGCGGTATGCGCCCCCTGTTCCGCTGGCGGTCGGGGTGAAGGAAAACGTCGCTTTGCGACTTTAACGGTTTACTAGAATTCTGGAGTTACCCATGGCTAAAGTATGTCAAGTCACCGGCAAGAGCCCGCTCTATGGCCACAATGTGTCACATGCCAACAACAAGACCAAGCGTCGTTTTTTGCCTAATTTGCACCACCACCGTTTCTGGGTGGAGAGCGAAAACCGCTTCGTTAAACTGCGCGTTACCTGTGCAGGCATGCGTGTTATCGATAAAAAAGGCATAGACGTAGTTCTGGCCGATATCCGCGCCCGCGGCGAAAAAGTCTGAGGATTAAAACATGCGCGATAAAATCAAACTGGTTTCTTCTGCCGATACTGGTCACTTTTACACCACGACCAAGAACAAGAAGAACATGCCCGACAAAATGGAAATCAAGAAATTTGATCCGGTTGTCCGTAAGCATGTGATTTACAAAGAATCCAAGATCAAGTAAGCAGAACCTGCTCAACTTCAAAAAACCCGCCACAAGCGGGTTTTTTTATGCCTACAATCCACTACATAAACATTAACCAGAAAGCCTGACGCTCCTTATTTCACCATGTCTGAATTTCACGTTGGCCGCCAGCCTATTTACAACCGCGAACTGGACGTCTTCGCCTATGAGCTGATGTCTCACGGAAATGAAGACGTTACCACCAGCGCCGCTGCCACCGACAAAACCACTTCGCAGGTCATTATTAATGCCTTTATGGAAATCGGCATAGATAACATCGTGGGCAAACATACTGCTTTTATCAAACTGGCCGAGCGCTTTCTCACCAGCGACATGCAATTGCCGCTGCCACCCGGAAAAGTTATTTTAAAAATTCCGGGATATATCCAGGTTAATGCCACGGTTACCGATGCCGCCGCCCGTCTCACCAGGGCCGGCTTTAAACTGGCGCTGGACGATTACCTGACACACAAGCATCTGCAGCCGCTGGCCATCATGGCCAGTATTATCGACATCAACATTGAAGGCCTGGACAAACCGGCGCTGGCTGCACACATCAAGATCCTCAAGAAACTGCACCCAACCCTGCTGGTGGATTACGTTAAAACCTATGCCGAATATGAATTTTGCCGGGACCTGGGCGTGGATTATTTCCAGGGGTATTTTTTAAGCCGTCCCCGCATTATCAGCGGTGAAGCCCTGGCCACCAACAAAATGAGCGTGATGAATTTGCTGGCCACGCTGCACAATCCCGATACCGAAACCGACGCCATTGAGCAGGCCATCAGTCACGATGTGTCACTGAGTTACAAAATACTCAAACTGATCAATTCCGCGTTTTTTAATGCGCCCAAAAAAATCGACTCCATCAAGCATGCCGTGATGATGCTGGGTCGCAAACAACTCACTACCTGGGCCTCGATGATGGCGCTAACCGGCATGAACGACAAACCGCGCGAGCAGGTGCGCATTGCCATGATTCGCGCCAAAAGCTGTGAATTCCTGGCACAAAAAGCCGGACTCAAACCACTGGACAGTTTTTTCACAGTAGGCATGTTTTCGGCGCTGGATTTATTAATGGACCGCAGCCTGGAAGAACTGATTAGCCCCTTGCCGCTGGCCGATAATCTTAAACTGGCCATACTCAATCGCGCAGGCGAACCCGGCGCCGCACTCAATTGCACCCTGGCCCAGGAAACCGGCGACTGGCTCAACATTCGCTTTGCCAAACTCACCCCAAATGAGCTGACGGCTGCCAATATCGAAGCCATGCAGTGGGCGGAAGAAGTCATCAACTGCATCTAACAGCGGAATATTCATGTGCAGGCCTGACTGGCCGAGCACTTACTTTTAGATAACACAAGCAACACCAAAGCCAGGACGCGAAGGCGCAAAGAACGCAAAGACAGAAAAAGGCCAGGTCGGGATACTGCTTAGTTGTGAGAATTTCATTGCTTAGCTGTCATCTCTGCAAACGACTTTAGAGACCCACTAGAACCTAAGCGAAGCAGAGCCCACTGTATATCAGTCCAAACAGAAACCTTTGCGCCTTCGCGTCAATCTTTGGCTTAGCCCATGGCCGGGCAATCCACTATTGCCCTGAACTTAACGACGTGCCATGCCGATCAGGCTCGACATGGCACGTCAGGCAGAATCAAATACGATTTATTTCACGGTGAT
>JACPVK010000124.1 GCA_016191795.1 Gammaproteobacteria bacterium | reverse complement strand
TTCAGGTTACTTAGCCGCCCTTAACTTAATGGCATTGAAGCAAACCCACAGGAGACTCGCTGCTTTAGCAGGTTCGACTTTAGTCGAACGCTTTTGCCGTGATCAATTTGATGAAATATCTGGACTAAACAGGCATTGTGTCTTACCTGCCTGACAGCATGACCTGTCTCAATGATGTATTCCTGCATTCGAATAACGATTTACTGAGATGCCACCTGTCATTCATTTCAGCCACGCCAGTTAATCACGTTCCATTACATTTATCACATATAGAAAGTTTTAATAGCTGGTTTTCTTCAGTCCATAAAATATCTGTTGTATGCTGCCACCCTGGAATACCGGCATGACAATCTGACCTGACGAATACTGTTTTCATCATTCGTCGGTCACTGGACACAGCATGGAGTTTCGCAAATGACAAAACTAAACATCAACGGCAAGCTCGTCGAGATTAAAGCAGACGACTCCACACCGCTACTCTGGGTATTACGCGAACAACTGGGCCTCACCGGCACCAAGTACGCCTGCGGCATTGGTATGTGCGGATCCTGCACGGTGCATATTAATGGCAAGGCAGTACGTGCCTGCACAATCCCGATTTCTTCACTCAAACCATCACAGGCCATCGTCACCATTGAAGGGCTATCTGCCAACGGTGATCACCCGGTACAACTGGCCTGGCAGGAACTCGACGTGCCGCAATGCGGCTATTGTCAGCCCGGCATGATTATGAGTGCCGCCGCGTTACTCCATAGCAACCCCACTCCCAGTGACGCCGATATCGACAACAGCGTTACCAATATCTGCCGTTGCGGCACGTTTAACCGGGTGCGTCAGGGAATACATATTGCCGCCAGAAACATGGCCGGTAACAAACGGGGGAATGCGTGATGAACAAACAATCCACCAATATTTCTCGCCGTGATTTTCTGATTCAAACCTCCACTGCAGGTGCCGGTTTTTCACTGGGGCTGTATTTGCCCTTTAGCAGCTCAGCGCTGGCCGCCACAACCGGTGCTGCCAGCCTGGCGCCGGAAGTTAATGCCTGGGTGGTTATTAATGCCGATGACACGGTCATCATCCGCATCGCCCGTTCTGAAATGGGCCAGGGTACGCTCACCGGCCTGGCACAGCTGGTGGTCGAGGAGCTGGAATGCGACTGGTCCAAAGTGAAAACCGAATATCCAACACCGGGACAAAATCTTGCCCGTGACCGGGTATGGGGCAGTTTCTCTACCGGCGGCAGCCAGGGCATACGTGGCAGTCATGATTATGTTCGCAAAGGTGGCGCCGTCGCCCGGCAAATGCTCATCGAAGCCGCCGCCGAAAACTGGAAGGTGCCGATGAATGAATGCAGCGCCGCATCCAGTGTGATTACCCATAAACCATCCGGTCGCACCACGACTTACGGCAAGGTGGCCGCAGCGGCTGCCAAACTGATTCCCCCTCAAGACGTTGAACTCAAGGACCCAAAAGACTGGAAGCTCATCGGCAAGCCGGTTAAACGCCTGGATACCGTGGATAAAACCACCGGTAAACAGGTGTTCGGCTTTGATTTGCAATTGCCCGGCATGCTCAATGCGGCCATCAAGGCGTGCCCGGTATTCGGTGGCACACTCAAATCATTCGACGACGCCAAAGTGAAAAAAATGCCCGGCGTGCGGGCGGTAGTAAAAGTGGAAAACAATGCCGTGGCCGTGGTCGCCGATACCTGGTGGCAGGCAAAAACCGCACTCGATGCCCTGCCCATTATCTGGGATAAGGGGCCGAATACGGGCGTGGACAGTGCCTCGATTTCTAACATGCTGGATGAAGGCCTGGCCGCTAAAAAAGCGGATGTCGCCAATACGGTGGGTGATGCCAGCAAGGCTTTAAAATCTGCCGCAAAAATAGTGGAAGCCACTTACGCCTGCCCTTACCAAAACCACGCCACCATGGAGCCGATGAACGCCACCGCGCGCTGGACCAAAGATCGCTGCGAAGTGTGGTGCCCCACGCAAAATGGCGAAGCCGCCTTACAGGCTACAGCCGCAGCCGCCGGTTTGCCGGCCACGCAATGCGAGGTTTACAAAATTCATCTCGGTGGCGGCTTTGGACGGCGCGGCGCGATTCATGATTTTGTGAACCAGGCTGTCGCCATTGCCAAACAGCTACCGGGCACACCGGTAAAACTGCTGTGGTCGCGCGAAGAAGACATGCAACACGGTGCCTACCACCCCATCACCAAAGCCAGAATGACCGGCGGGCTCAACGACAAGGGCGAACTGGTTGGCCTGAATGTGCGCATTGCCGGGCAATCCATACTGGCGCATGTGAACCCATCGTGGATGCAAAACGGAGTGGACAACTTGACCACCCAGGGCCTGCAAGCCGAGGGCGATCATGCCATCAGCTACAGCGTGCCCAACCTGCTGGTGGAACATGCCATGCGCAATCCGCCGGTGCCACCGGGTTTCTGGCGCGGCGTGAATATCAACCAGAACGCTATATATATGGAATGTTTTATGGATGAGCTGGCGCATGCGGCCGGTCAAGATGCGCTCGCATTCCGCCAGAAACTCATGGCCAGTCATCCCAAAAATCTGGCAGTACTCAATGCCGTGGCAGAAAAAGCCGGCTGGGGCAAACCCGCTGCCAAAGGTGTGCACCGCGGGCTGGCCGTGTGCAAGGCATTTGGCAGTTATGTCGCGGCCTGCGCCGAGGTATCTGTCGACAAATCCGGGCAAGTTAAAATTCACCGCATCGTCGCCGCCACCGATCCCGGTTACGCAGTAAACCCGCAACAAATCGAGGCCCAGGTGGAAGGCTCGTTTGTGTTTGGTTTGTCGGCCATGTTGTATGGCGAATGCACCATCAAGGGCGGCGCTGTGGTGCAGTCAAATTTTCACGATTACCCCTCGATGCTGATGGCGGACATGCCAAAGGTCGACGTGATCGTAATGCCCTCGGGTGGATTCTGGGGCGGTATCGGCGAACCCACGATTGCCGTGGCGGCGCCGGCCGTGCTTAACGCGATATTTGCCGCCACCGGCAAGCGCGTTCGCCAGCTCCCGCTCAAACACGTTGACCTGCGTAGCGCGTAAGATCGGTTTGCGCATGGCCGATCAAACCGACGATATTCAGGTGCTCGAAGCCGCCCTGGCCTGGCTAGCGTCAGGCCGGCGAGTGGCGCTGGCCACGGTTATCAAAACCTGGGGCTCCTCACCCCGACCACCCGGTTCCTTACTGGCCATGAACGATGCCGGACATTTTGTCGGCTCGGTATCCGGCGGTTGTGTCGAGGAATCTTTATTAATGCGCTACCGCGACGGCGAGATTACCGGCGCCGCCACGCTGATCGACTTTGGCGTTGATCGCCAGGAAGCATCCCGCATGGGCCTGCCCTGCGGCGGCCGGCTGGAATTACTGGTGGAAGAATTAACCGACACCGATGCGATCACGCACTTACTGGAAAAACTGCGCAAGGGTGAACTGGTTGCACGCAGCGTAAATCTGCAAAGCGGTAAAACCAGCCTGCAACCTGGAAAAGCCGGCAGCGAATTTCAAATAACCGAAACCGAAGTGATTAAAACATTTGGCCCCGGCTGGCAATTGCTGATCATCGGTGATGGCCAGCTCGCGCGACATCTGGCGAGCATGGCCTTGCATCTGGATTACCGCGTTATGATTTGCGATCCGCGTGATGAATTTTCGCCTGCCGCCCCGCTCGACAATGTTAACTACAGCCGCCACATGCCCGATGATGCGGTGCGAGAAATAAACGACCCAACGCGTACCGCCATCGTTGCGCTCACCCATGATCCGCGCCAGGATGATTTAGGATTAAGTGCCGCCATGGAATCCCGTGCGTTCTACATCGGCGCACTGGGTTCCAATAAATCGGCACAGGCACGGCGCAATCGTCTGGCGTCGCTGGGTTACAGCGCGCAACAAATCGCACGCATACATGGCCCCGCCGGTTTGCACATCGGCAGCAAACGTCCGGCGGAAATTGCACTCTCCATCCTCGCGCAAATCACCGCCATTCGAAATAACATTACACAACAGACGCCCGAAAAAACATGACGCAACCCATCGGCATTTTGCTCGCCGCCGGATCTGCCACGCGCTTTGGTAGCAACAAATTATTGCATCCTCTGCCCGATGGCGTAGCGATAGGCATAGCGGCAGCGACTGCATTGATTCAGGCCTTACCCAATTCAATCGCTGTGGTAAAACCGGGCGACCAACTTTTAATCCATGCCTTCACCAAACTCGGCCTGAAAGTAATTGAAAATCCGCGCGCCCATGAAGGCATGGGCACGAGCCTCGCCGCCGGCGTTAATGCCACAGCGGATGCAAGCGGCTGGTTAATAACACTGGCCGACATGCCCCGAATTAAACCCGCAACAATTTCTGCACTGGCTGAAAAATTAAACAACGGCGCCTCCATGGTTGCGCCGGTGTTCGAAAGCCAACGCGGACACCCAGTTGGATTTTCATCGTACTGGCGTGAACAATTACAATCCCTGACGGGAGACAAAGGCGCACGTGATTTGATTACGAAAAATGCGTATGAACTGGAATTAGTGATGACGGAAGATGCGGGGGTTTTGCAGGATATAGATTATCTACGGGATGTTAAAAATTATTAGGTATTGATGGATTTGTTTTGCGGGGCTTGCGAACAACCGGAGTACGAAGTGGGAGTTAACACCGCGAAGCCGACATAAGAACAAACTGATATACACCCCTGAATCAGTTATTCCATCTGCTGAATAAGCCCTACTTGAAAGCGGTCACTGCGTGTTGTTAATCTGGAAAAGGCGGGTCTGCCTTTCCCAATTTCAATATCCAATGGTTTTACTGGTAAGTTTATGATTGAACTGGTAAAAGTAGCGTTATTACTAATCAACCCAAAAAGTGATATACAGACCGAAGGGTCTGTTTTATCACACTGTTATGCAAAACACGGGGTAAATGATATTGAACGATAACACTGCAAATTTTTTGGCACAGCAACTCTACCCAGATTTAAAGAATTGGCTCGCCACACTTGCGAAAGCGTTACGTGTACCCGTTAAGAAAGCAAATGCAAAAGTTTTTAGTTCTCCATCTGAGTTATTAAATGCCCTAAAAGCAAATAATGTTCAGCCTGATGAATGGGTAACTCTTGAGTGTAAACCTTCAACTTTTGGGCCATTCCTACGCAATCACTTCTTGTCGCCATTTATAGGCCATCACACTGGAATGCGACTAGGACCACAGATCCAATCAGAACATCCAATCATGGGTATGATGGGGCAAATAACATCACACTTAAAACCTGTAGGCATATATCCACCTATCGATGATGATTTATATCAAATTTGCCTTTACCCAACAGACGCAGCAGTATTTGGAATGATTGGCATATTACCTGGTACAGACAAAATGATTGAGTACCTACCAGCAGTATGCACATCAAAACACCTTACCTTTAGCAATATAGTATGTAACGTAACTGGGATAGTGCGCCAAGTATCACCAAAGTCACTCTCTGATATCGGCGCTCCAATAGAAAAATGGGAAGAACTGCGCCAGTCTGGGGATATATGGTTTCTGGATTTAGCAGATGATTACTCTGAAGTAAATCCAATTGGAGATGCTGTAACTACAGAAATATGGGGTGGTCTTTATGCGAGTGGCCATATAGAAATCGTTGATGGAGCGCTACAACTTAAACCGTTGGTTGATGGGATGGTCGAGTCAATCAGAAGCGCAGGATTTGAACCACATGTAACTCAAAATCAAGCCGCGAGAAAAGAAATAATGGTTTATGGAGCGGGGATTAGAGCGGTAATTGATACACAAGTACCACTCTATTCAATTCATATGGATGCAGAGCTTGGTCTTGAATATGCGGCTAACAAATTAAAATTCGACACTGTTACAAAGTCTTACCTAAATGTCATTGAAGAATCAGCTAATCTATCTTCAGTTAAAGTAGCTAATCTTCACGATTTGGATTTTACTTACACGAACTCGGAAGTCTCTTATTCAGTGCTTCGATCATTAGGCTCTGATTTAATAG
>JACPVK010000123.1 GCA_016191795.1 Gammaproteobacteria bacterium | reverse complement strand
TTTTGCCAGTCGAGTCGGTTAACCTTGTAAACGATTCCATCAATATCGTACGGCAGGACATTACGTAGTTTTGCCATAGCATTGAAATAATCAAGACAACCTTTTACACCGCTAACAACCTGACGCTCTTTACATAATGGCAAACCCCATTGTGACAGCTGGTTTATCAAATCACTGTGGGTTGTATATTTTTTAATACCCTCGGTTGTTGCCACGGCATAGCAATACATAGCCAGAGGACGGCTGGCTGTTATTCTCGGGTCCAGCTGTCGTAATGAACCTGCCGCGGCATTGCGTGGATTGGCAAATTCTTTTTCACCATTGGCACGAGCTCGCTGATTGAGTAACTCAAACCCGGCCCTGGGCATAAACACTTCTCCGCGCACATCCAGTTTTGCTGGCCAATCCTTACCCATAAGATGCAATGGAATAGAATGAATGGTACGAATATTTTGTGTAATGTCTTCGCCAGTTACACCATCACCCCGGGTACCGGCGCGCACCAGCACACCGTTTTCATAAATCAAACTCACCGCCAGACCGTCCAGTTTGGGCTCGGCTGCAAAATCAATATCGACATCGGTGTCGAGTTTTGTTTGCACGCGGCGATAGAATTCACCCAGCTCAAGCTCATCAAACACATTATCCAGAGACAACATCGGCACTTCGTGTCTGACCTGGGTAAATGCGGCCAATGGCCTGTCACCGACACGCTGCGTGGGCGAATCAGATGTAATCAACTCCGGATGCTGGTGCTCGAGTTGTTGCAACTCACGATACAAACGATCGTATTCCGCATCCGGAACTTCCGGCTCATCGAGCACGTAATATTGATAACTGTGATGATTGAGCTGCTGGCGCAGAGACTGGATTCTGGTTGTGATATTTTTATCAGACATATAAAGATTGAGTCCGCAAATACACGCAAATGAACGCAAATAAAAAATATAAGAAATAAGTAATCCTGGATTTGTGCATTGAGGATTTCTTTGTTACATGATGCAAAACCAGACCCAGTATATTATTAAAGAAAATTTCCTGGCTTTGTTGTACAAACTACGTCCTTCCCGCTTCTATCGAAACCATTCGCTTTTATTTGCGTTCATTTGCGTGTATTTGCGGACTAGCTTTTTTTCGTTTTCTTTTAATTTTTTTGGCTGACAGCAGCCGCTACTACGATTGATCCGCAAAGTGCCTGGCTTTGGCACGCAAACCCAGAGTGTAATTTTCGTCCAGCAATTTACGATCCGCATTGCAGACCTGCACGCCCAGCATGCTGGCAAGACTGTGGGCAGCAACCAGCATTTCATCCAGGGTTTTTACCGGGCGAGTACAGTAAGACAGCTGGGTAAACAAGGTGATGCCACGGGTTTTCATTTGATGCATGTTATCGATATCGAAATAACCCGGTTCCTGCATGCTGGCCATGCTGAACATCACGCTGCCGTCGCTGTCATGGCGATGAAAAATATGTTTATCGCCATGTTCCAGCTTTACCGCATAGCTGGCGCTGAGTATCTGCTCGCCTTTTATCTGTTCGCCGCGCGGCGCCACCAGATACAGGGCAACCAGATCATCTTCCGTTTTGGTGGCAGCACTGGACACGGGTTTTGCAGCTTCTTGTGCCGGAGCATTGCTCACATCAGGACTGGCGTTTGCTTTATCGGTTTTAGCTGAATCCGTCTTGGCAACATTTCGCAACATGGCTTCGCGACGCATGCGGGCCAGCTTACTGCCCGGACGTGCATCTTCTTTTATCGAAGCCAGTACTTCATCTATATCGTTATCAGTACGTCTCACCCGTACCGGGCCAACACCGTCGACCCATTCATTACCCGTACCCTTGCCGGCGGAAATCGATGGCAATTCATTGTCTGCATACAGTGACGCATAACTGCCGGTGCGCTGTTTTCTGGAACGTGACCAGACATAAACACCAATGACAATAACAACTGCAATAGCCAATAAAATCCAGCGTAGATATTCCATCAGACTGCCTTAACCATTTGCTACCATTTTGCTGGCTTCTTCAACGTCTACGGTTACCAAACGTGACACACCTGCCTCACGCATGGTTACACCGCTTAATTGCTCGGCCAGTTCCATGGTGGTTTTGTTGTGGGTAATGAAAATAAATTGTACGCGTTTCGACATTTCACGCACCAGCTCGCAGAAGCGGCCTACATTGGCTTCATCGAGAGGCGCATCCACTTCGTCCAGCATACAGAACGGTGCCGGATTCAGTTCGAATATCGCAAACACCAGCGCCACTGCCGTGAGTGCTTTTTCACCGCCAGATAATAAATGAATATTACTGATGCGCTTGCCCGGTGGTCTGGCCATCACCACCACACCGGTGCTCAACAAGTCGTCGCCGGTCATTTCCAGATAAGCCTGACCACCGCCAAACAACCGCGGGAACATTTCCTGCATTCGGGTGTTAACGTGTTCGTAGGTTTCCTTGAAACGATTACGTGTTTCCTTGTCAATTTTGGCAATCGCCTGCTCCAGGGTTTCCAGCGCCTGCGTCACGTCATTATATTGTGAATCGAGGTATTCCTTGCGCTTGGATTGTTCCTGGTATTCATCAATGGCGGCAAGATTTATCGGGCCGAGACGGCTGATTTTTTGCACCATGTCTTCCAGTCGACGCAACCAGTCATCGACACGAGCCTGCTCACCCAGCTGCTCGAGCAGGGTGGCATATTCAAATCCGGTTTCAACCAGTTGTTCCTGCACTGTCTGGCTACGCACTTTCACTTCAGATGTATTGAGCCTGGCCTGCTCGAGGCTGGAACGAACCAGTTGCGCCTGCTGCTCCTGCTCGCCACGTTTATGTTCGTGTTCACGCAGGCTGGCATCGATGGTTTCCAGCAAGCGACGCGCTTCACCTAACTGCGCTTCAACGGTCAGACGTTGCGCCAGTTGCGCTTCCAGAGATTGCTGTAATTCGGATATAGGTTGCTCACCACGCGATAATATTTCCTGCAATTCTTTGCGACGTTGTTGCTGCTGTTCCAGCTGACGCGTCATGCGTTCAATATTTTGTTGCAAACTGCGTTTGGCTGTACGTTTGGATTCAATACGAATCGCCAGCTCATGTACGCCTTCGCGCTCACCCTGTGCCTGGGCACGCATTTCATGTAAACGATTTTGCAGGGCTTCGCGTTGTGCGGTCAGCTCTTCACGCTCACGCGATAACACTTCCATTTCCGAGGTTGCATCGTTGCGTTTGCGACGCGCGGTCTCCATTTCCTGCTGTTCATGGGTGATCTGATTTTGAATATCGGTGATTTCTTCCTGCAGGGTTTTGATACGGCCTGCGATCTGTTCCAGTCTCGCGGTACGTGAACTGATTTGCGACTGTAACTGTGCCACCTGGTTATGCGCCTGGTTCAATTCTGCCTGTACCTGTTCACGTTGCTGCTCGGTGTTGTGCAGGGCAGCGCGGCCATCAACGATGCGCTGATCAATATCTTCGGCTTTCATTTCCAGCTCTTCGAGCTGGGCCTGAAGTTTTTTGATTTCCTGCTCACGTGCCAGCACACCACTTTTTTCATCGCGATCGCGCGCGACACGCAACCAGTTGGCGCCCAGCCAGATACCATCGGCTGTGACCACCGATTCACCCACAGCCAGTCTGCTACGTAATTGCAAAGCCTGCGCCAGTGACTGGGTGCAATGCACGCCGTGCAACAAATGTTGCAAAGGCATGCTGGAAGTAATTTTTGTGGCCAGCATATCGGCCTGGGTACTGGTCGCTGCACTGCCGGCCTGCACATCAAATAAAGTGAGATGGCCCTGTTGTAAACCCGCCAGTGATTCGCCCAGTTTGTCCATGCCTTCGACACACACCGCTTCCAGATAACCACCCAGAACCGTTTCCACCGCCTTGTCCCAGCCATCGGCCACCTGAATGTTTTCAGCCAGGCGCGGTTTGCTGGCCAGATTATTGGACTGCAACCAGCCAACTATGGATTTTTCATTTTTACCCAGCGCTGCCTGTTGCAGTGTTTGCAACGACACCAGTCGACCACGCGCATCATGCATGGTGCTGCGCAAAACATCCTGCTCACGATTTAAATTATTATTGAGTTCGCGCGCTTTCTGAATGGATTCCAGTACACTGGCAACTCGATCGTCATATTCTTCCCGGCGCAATTCGGCTGACGCATGCTGCTCGCGCAACATGGCAATTTCGTTTTCCAGCTCATCACTTTTTAAATTCTGCTGCTCTTCGGTGCTGCGATGTAAACGCTGTTGCTGCTGGGCAATATGTTTTTCCAGTTGCTCCATTCGGCTGCGTTCCACCTGCGCCTGCTCCGAGGGCTGTGCAGCGCGGCGATTGTAATCTTCCCAGGCGGTTTGCCAGGCCTGCATGGCCTGCTCGGCTTCATGCAGATTTTCCTGCACGCCATGTTGTGAACCGCGTTTTTCTTCCAGCATGGGTTCACTTTCGGCCAGCATCATTTCGATTTCTTCGAGCTGTTGCTGATCGTGTTGCAATGTAGATTCCGCTTCCTGCAAACCGGCTTCGAGGGAGCGCAAATCATTTTTCTGGCGCTGGAAAATTTCCCGGGTGTGCTGTATCGATTGTTCAATGCGGGAAATGTCGGCACCCAGACGGTAAAAACGCCCCTGCACTTCATTAAAACCGTCATTGGCTTCTATGCGGGCTTCACGCAGACGTTCGATTTCGGCTTCGATAGCACGCTGGCCGGCGATCACCTGCTCAAGACGGGTTTGTTGCTCGCTAATGGCCTGCTCGCGCTGTGCCAGTTCAACGTTCAAATCGCGCAAACGTAATGTCAGGTGCTCGGCCTTGAGTTGGCGCTCTTCCTGTTTCAATTCTTTATAACGCTCGGCGGTGCGGGCCTGACGTTGTAAATGCGCCAGCTGTTTTTCGATTTCTTCACGCAGATCGTTTAAACGATCGAGATTTTCACGGGTGTGGCGAATGCGGGTTTCGGTTTCGCGACGGCGCTCTT
>JACPVK010000142.1 GCA_016191795.1 Gammaproteobacteria bacterium | reverse complement strand
TTTCATAACTTGAACTTGCTCACCAGCTGTTGCAGCTTGCCGGCGACATTGGCCAGGGCCTGGCTTTCGTTATTGGTTTCTTCTGAGCCGGCCTTGCTTTCGCTGGCGATCTGGCTGATCACCTGGATATTGCGGTTGATCTCGACGGCAACACCGGATTGTGAGCCGGCTTCGTCGTTGATTAAGGTATTCATCTCGGTAATGGCGGTCACTGCCCGGGTGATTTCCTGCAATGAACGGCCGGCCTGACCAGCCTGTTCCACACTGGCTTTGGCCTGAGACTGGCCTTTTTCCATGGCGCTAACGGTTTCGCGCGAGACGGATTGCAGATTGTCGATCATGGTTTGAATCTGTTTGGTGGAGGCCTGGGTGCGTTGTGCCAGGGTGCGGACTTCATCGGCCACCACGGCAAAACCGCGGCCCTGTTCGCCGGCGCGGGCAGCTTCGATGGCGGCATTTAATGCCAGCAAGTTGGTTTGCTCGGAAATGCTTTGAATAACGTCCAGTACACCGCCGATGTTATTGCTTTCAGCTTCGAGGCGGTTGATGGAGCCGGCGGCGTTTTCCACTTCGCGCGCCAGGGATTGAATGGATTTCACGGTTTCGCCTACCACCTTGCTGCCTTTTTCTGCTTCTTCCTTGGCCAGTGCAGCGGCTTCGGCGGCCCGGGCGGCTTTGCTGGACACTTCATGTGCGGTGTGGGTCATGCGCTCGATGGCTTGCTCCACGTCACGGGTTTCGGCGTGCTGGCGCATCACACCCTTATTAGTGGTGTTGGCCACAGTACAAATCTGGTTAACGCCGGCGAGCATTTGTTCACTACTTTGCTTGAGTTCGCGAATCACGACACGCAGTGTTTCGGCCATCTTGTTAAAACTGGAAATGATCTCGCCGATCACATCGTTACTTTCCATGCCGCAGGCAAAGCTCAAATCGTGATTACTGATAGCCGTCGAAATCTGCGCAATGCGGCGCAGTTTTGTAATCAGCAGGATATTGAGCAGAAAGTAGTTGATGTAGCCGATGGTAATACCGGCAATCAGGCAGCCAGCAACAAACCAGCCATACATGCCTTCTTTGTAGTCAACGAATAAAGCAGCATAAAACGGGAATATGATGCCCATTAAAATGCCAAAGCCGAGAAACGCAAACAACAGATTGCGCAGAATGCTGGGTTTCATGGTTAAGCCTTGTGTTATGCAGAACTTGAAATGTATGAAATATATAGTTGGCTCTGCAGTGGCCAGCAAGTGCGCCGCTGTTTTATTTAAGTGCGGTGACCGCTAATTCAGGCTGGAAAAACCTTTTTGAAAGGTTTTACACTGACCTGTGCATACACACCGGCGGCTACATAAGGATCGGCATCGGCCCATTGTTGGGCAGCTTGCAGGGAGTCAAATTCGGCCACAATCAGGCTGCCACTAAAACCGGCATTACCCGGATCAATAGCGTCAATGGCGGGATGCGGGCCAGCGAGAATTAGCTTCCCCGAATTTTGTAGGGTTTCAAGGCGTTTTAAATGATCGGGCCGTGCTTTGAGGCGATTCGGCAGGCTGTCGGCTTTATCGGTGGCGATGATGGCGTAGAGCATTATTGTTCCTCGTGATGTTGCATGTGGCGCGATAAATAAAATGCCTGGCCTATGGCAAATACAAATGTTAAGCCCATTAAACCAAAGAGTTTGAAGCTCACCCAGAAATTCATTCGGGTTTCGGCGTCCAGATCGGTGCGGTAATAAAAGGCGACATAGAGATTGGCCAGGCCGCTGATGATAAAAAATATGACCCAGGACCAGTTAAGTCGATTCCATACCGGCTCCGGTAAAGTAATTTGTGCACCCATCATGCTTTTGATCAGATTTTTTCCGACCAGCAGCTGGCTGCCGGTGAGTATCACGGCGAATAACCAGTTGAGCAGAGTTGGTTTCCATTGAATGAACGCCGGATCGCCAATATAGATGGTGAGGCCACCGAGTACCGAAATAATACCCAGTGAAAACAAATGCATTTTTTCAAAGCGCTTATGTTTCATCCAGTACCAGCCCACTTGCAGAAAGCTGGCAATGATGGCGATGCTGGTAGCCACCAGGGTGGCGGCGATATGCGCCGGCTGGGTCGGGTCAATCCACTGGCCGATTGGCGTGTGGGCAATCAGCAGGTGTGCCTTGTAGTAACTGAAAAAAAACAGAATGACCGGAAATAAATCGAAGAGCAGTTTCATGAGGGCAAGGTTTAAGTTTAAAGGGCGAAGTTTAAAGGAAAGGCGGAAGGAAAAGCATTCCTTTGTACTTTAACTGTTAACGTGCAAGTTGCGTAGCGACACGGGCTTACCCTCCCCCATGTTGGGGGAGGGGGGAACCATCGGCGTGCGCCGATGGTGGGTGAGGGGAACGGGTATATGTGCGACATTCGTGTCACAAGGTGTATTCATATATGCCCGTTACCCTTTAAACTTCCACCCCCATGAGCCAGTACCTAGAAATTCATCCTACCCACCCGCAAAAACGCCTGGTGCAAACGGCGGTGGATATCATTCGCCGCGGTGGTGTGGTGGTCTATCCCACCGATTCCAGCTATGCCATTGGTTGCCATATCGGAGACAAGGAGGCGATGGAGCGTATCCAGCGTATTCGTCAGCTCGATGACAAACATCATTTCACGCTGGTGTGTAAGGATTTATCGGAAATCGCCACTTACGCCAAGGTCGACAACACCCAGTACCGCATGCTGAAGTCGCTGACGCCGGGTGCTTTTACCTTTATTTTGCCGGCCACCCACGAAGTGCCACGGCGGCTGATGCACCCCAAGCGCCGCAATATCGGTATTCGAGTGATGGACAACCCCATAGTACTGGCCCTGCTCGAGGAGTTTGGCCAGCCCATCTTGAGCTCAACCCTGATCTTGCCGGGCCATAACATGCCGGAAACCGATGCCCAGGAAATACGCGAAAAACTCGAGAAGCAGGTGGATCTGATCATTGATGGTGGCCATTGCGGTCTTGAGCCCACAACGGTCATCAATATGGTCGAAATGCCGCCGCAGTTGATGCGTCAGGGTAAGGGCACGGGGCATGGTTTAGAAGTAGCATGATAGATATTGATATACTAAACGCGATTACCATTCAGGCGGTGCCAGTATTGCTTGCCATTACGGTTCATGAGGTTGCCCATGGATGGGTGGCATTGAAGCTGGGTGACCACACTGCTCGTATTCAAGGCAGGATATCAATGAATCCGATCCGACACATTGATCCAGTCGGGACGGTGTTGTTGCCCATATTGCAGCTAATTTTTATCCAACATATCTATTTTGGTTACGCAAAACCTGTTCCTGTTGATCCGGGAAATTTCAAAAAGCCTCGAGAGCATATGGCTATTGTGGCGTTGGCTGGTCCAGTGTCTAACCTCATAATGGCTGTTATGTGGGCGTTGCTGTTTTCATTGGCCGTTCATGGCTTGTCGGGAACCTGGATAGGTTACCCATTGAGCTTGATGGCGCAGACTGGGATTGTTATTAATTTGGTGTTAATGCTGCTGAATCTGATCCCTTTGCCACCGTTGGACGGAGGGCGGGTTTTGATGGGTGTGTTACAACCTGCGTTGGCCTTAAAATACGCCCGCATTGAGCCTTATGGAATCGTGATTTTGTTACTCCTGATTTTCTCAGACGTACTGGCCAAAGTGATGCTGCCAATTATTCGTATCCTGGCAGGTATATTGACCAAATTGGTCGTGGTTTAATAAAAAATAATGAATACACAATTTCGGGGATCCGTCTTGAGTTCTGTTCCAGTTCAACATCAGCGTGTGTTATCGGGCATGCGCCCTACCGGTTTGCTGCATCTGGGTCATTACCACGGGGTGTTGAAAAACTGGGTTACCCTGCAGCATGAATTCGAATGCTTCTTTTTTGTGGCCGACTGGCATGCCCTGACAACGCATTATGAAGACCCGGGCATTATTGCCGAGAGCACCACTGACATGATTATTGACTGGCTGGCCGCGGGTGTGAGTCCGGGTGCTGCCAGAATATTTATTCAGTCGCGGGTGCCGGAACATGCCGAGCTGCATTTATTGCTGTCGATGATCACGCCACTGGGCTGGCTGGAACGCGTGCCTACCTATAAAGATCAGCAGGAAGCGCTCAAGGAAAAAGATCTGGCGACCTACGGTTTTCTGGGATACCCGTTGCTGCAATCCGCCGACATCCTGGTATACAAGGCGGGTATGGTGCCGGTGGGTGAAGATCAGGTGGCGCATGTGGAGCTGACGCGTGAAGTGGCGCGTCGCTTTAATCATCTTTATGGTCGCGAACACGGTTTTGAAGAAAAAGCAGAAGCCGCGGTGGCGAAAATGGGCAAGAAAAACGCCAAGCTCTATCGTGATTTGCGCAAAAAATATACCGAGCAGGGTGACCAGCAGGCACTGGATGTCGCGCAGGCCTTGCTCGAATCACAACAAAATATTTCCCTGGGCGATAAAGAACGTTTGTTTGGTTACCTCGAGGGCGCCGGCAAAATAATTTTGCCTGAACCCCAGGCCTTGCTGACACCGGCTTCCAAAATGCCCGGCCTGGATGGCCAGAAAATGTCCAAGTCCTATCGCAATACGATTTCCCTGCGTGAAGATCCGGATGATGTCAGCAAAAAACTGCGCACCATGCCAACCGATCCGGCGCGCGGTCGTCGCACCGATCCGGGTGACCCCGAAAAATGCCCGGTGTGGAATCTTCATAAAGTGTATTCCGATGACAAAATCAAAGACTGGGTACAACAGGGTTGTCGCAGCGCCGGCATTGGTTGTATTGAATGCAAGCAGCCGGTTATTGATGCCGTGATTGCCGAATTAAAACCGATACGTGAACGTGCCAGGGAATACACCAGCGATCCCGGCGCCGTGAAAGCCATTATTGATGAAGGCTGTGAAGCGGCTCGTGATGTGGCGCGTGACACACTCGATGAAGTGCGTAAGGCAATGGGGCTGGTGCAACGATGAATCAAACTGTAACAGAAGAGCCTGTGACCGGGCAGGTTGAAAAACCGGGCATGCGCCCCAGCCAGGGCGAGATGCCGTTTGCGATTGTTCAGGGCGAACCGCTAACCACCTTGCCAGAAGATTTGTACATTCCGCCGGACGCGCTCGAAGTCATACTCGAAGCCTTTGAAGGCCCGCTGGATTTATTGCTGTATCTGATCAAGCGCCAGAATCTGGATATTCTCAATATTCCCATTGCGCACATCACCGAACAGTACATGACGTATATCGACATGATGAAAAACATGCGATTCGAACTCGCCGCCGAATATTTGTTGATGGCGGCGATGCTGGCAGAAATCAAATCGCGCATGTTGTTACCACGGCCGGAAAGTATTGCCGAGGAAGACGATCCGCGTGCCGAACTGGTAAGACGTTTACAGGAATACGAACGCTTCAAAAAAGCGGCGGAAGATCTGGATTGTTTAACGCGTGTACACCGTGATACCTGGGTGGTGCGTGCCGATTTGCCACCGCTGGATCACACTCGTCCGGAACCGGAAGTGAATTTGCGTGAACTGCTGATTGCCTTCAAGGACATCCTCAATCGCGCGGATATGTACACCCATCATCAGATTAAACGCGAAGTATTATCGGTGCGTGAGCGCATGAGTAATGTGCTGGCGATGCTCAGGGCCGATACCTTTACCGAATTTTCAGCACTGTTTAATGTTGAAGAAGGTCGACGTGGTGTCGTGGTAACCTTTATGGCGGTACTGGAGCTACTGAAAGAACATATGATTGATCTGGTACAGGCCGAGCCGTTTGCGCCTATTTATGTCAAGCCGGCGAGTGGTGGTTCACTGGCTCAGGCTGATGATGACGATTATGCCGCTGAGCATGAAACTGAGGCCTGAAACCCCTCTCCCCATCCCTCTCCCCTCCGGGGAGAGGGAGAGCGGGTGTCGCAATGCGCTACCTTTTGATAAAGATTTAAAGTGGAATAGTCATGGAACAACAGAAAGTTAAAAACATTATCGAGTCACTGTTGCTGGCCGCCGACAAGCCGCTGGAAGTGAAGTTTATTGAAGCGCTGTTCGAGATCGATCAGGATCGACCGGGGCGCGACCAGATTATGCAGGCCTTGCAGTCGCTGACCGAGGATTATCAAAATCGTGGCATTCGTCTGCATGAGGTGGCCAGTGGTTATCGTATGCAGGTAGTCGAAGACTATGCCCCCTGGGTGGCGAGATTATGGGATGAGAAACCGCAACGCTATTCCCGCGCCCTGCTCGAAACACTGGTGTTAATCGCTTATCGTCAGCCCATCACCCGCGGAGAAATCGAGGAAATACGCGGCGTGAGTGTCAGCACCCAAACCACCAAAACCCTGCTGGAGCGCGACTGGATTCGGGTACTGGGCCATAAGGATGTGCCGGGTAAACCCGCTATGTATGGCACCACCCGCACCTTTCTCGATTACTTCAATCTGAAAACCCTGGATGAATTGCCGGCGTTGTCCGAAATCAAGGATCTGGACAAGCTGTATCCGGAGCTGGCGCTGGATAGTCATCTGGCGGCGGAGCAGGTTGCGGCTGTTGAGGCAGATGATCAGGTGCCTGCCAGGGCTGAGGGGGATGTGGATGCGGTGGCTCAGGATGTCGTCGAAACCAGGATGATCGGTAGCGAAGACGAGATGGTAGACACGGTTACAGTGGCTAATTAGCTTGTATTTGGGCTGTGGCTGGTTATTATATAATCAACTAAGTTTTTCGGGAGCAGGTTATGGGCGTTCTATCCGTACAAAGCAGTGCAGTACAAGGTATACAGCGCGGGCTGGATGGCATGCGTAAAAATGCCGCCGAAATTGCCAGTGCCGACCAGTTGAATCAGGCCGGACAGGAAACTGACCTCGCCGGTGCACTGGTCAATCTGCAGCAGAACAAGGTACAGGTACAGGCTTCAGCCAAGGTTGTATCAACGCTGGACGAAGTTATTGGTAGCTTGATTGATACACGGGCCTGATCTGACTCCTTTCTGACGGGCCTGTATGATGGGTGCATCATATGGAAACCGGTTTTCGCCAAGAATTCTACACTCAATTGCCCACCTCTCCGGTGCGCCGGGTTAACGATACCCCGGCACAACGTACTTCCGCCAACTCAAACGATTCTTCCAACGACAACAAAACTTCGGAGCAGGAAGCTGCAGCCATACGCCGTGAAGAACAGCGTTTGGTGCAACAGCTGGCGGCCCGTGATCGAGAAGTGCGTGCGCACGAGGCGGCACATATTGCGGTAGGTCGGCAATATGTTGTCAGTGGTCCGAGCTATACCTATCAGCAAGGTCCGGATGGTCGCAGTTACGCCATTGGTGGTGAAGTGCAGCTGGATGTGGCTGAAGAAGCCGAAGCCCAGGCAACACTCGACAAGGCGGAAACTGTTCGGCGGGCAGCATTGGCTCCTGTGGAACCGTCCGCTCAGGATCGACAGGTCGCAGCTCGCGCCTCACAACTGGCTGCCCAGGCCAGATTGTCCATTGCCATGGAGCGACGTGAGGAAATTCAGGGTGATCGAAGCTCGGCAGGTAGTGAACAATCCGGAGCTGCACAGGCATTTAGTTCGTCTGAGCGGCCTGATGATGTGGCGCTACAGGTTAATGAGTACGTCTGAGGCGGGTTTTATTCAGGGGGAGTTGAACTCGTCGGCGGTGAGTGGCCGGGATAAGATTTTTCAGGCGTGCAGTTTTCTACTGCACGTATTTAACGACGGGTAATGTTGCCCGCTATTTCATACTGTTTATTACCTGCATCGTTGCAGCGTATTACTTCTATTGTTAAATCCAGCGCTGGTGTAATCGGGTTTTCGGGTTTGATGGAAACCTGAATTTCTGTGCCCGCTGTGATCGCCTGTTCGGAGAAAAATGAAATACCGCTACCGCTAAGATTTTTGATAAGGCCGCATAATTTGTTGCCTGAACCATTCACTGTATATTCCATGTTGCAGTCCAGATTCATGCGGAAAAAATTGCGTTTTTCTGAATAGTCTAGTGCCATAAAATCCCCATTGTTAAGTTAACTGAAGGGTAGGTCTGGTCACTTCCGGCAAGCAGTACATGCCCAAAACCTGGGCTGAGTGTAGAAGTTATCCTTATGAAAATCCATGCCATTTATCAGAAAATACACAATATCTAGTGGAATTTTCTGGTTACAACCACTATTCCGGGTTTGACTGAGGGGTATTCTATTTCGAAGGGCCAGTCACGAATACCACCTTCCAGTACCAGTGATTCCATGCGGTGTTCATTGAGTATGAGCGTGGCTATTGCGCTGCGTGGGCCGGAATGACAATAAATGATATAGGGTTGCTTGCGATGGAGTTCATTGATGCGGCCTGAGAGTTCATTCAGCGGTATGAGTTTGGCGCCGGGAATGCGATTTTCGGCATACTCTTCGGGAAAGCGCACATCGAGTAGCAAATAGTTATTGTCGAGCATGGTTTTTGCGACTTGCGGGTTGACTATACGTACCGGTGGCCGGCTGAGTAATTCATCGTAATCGCTTTTGCCCAGCACCAGCACTTCGGAGTCTTCCAGCATGGTGATAATGTCAGCCTCGTCTTTACATGACACCATTACCTCGTCACCGAAAATATCACCCACTCCCAGCACGGCAACGCCACGATATTGCTGGGTTTGCGCATCATATTTCTGGGCTTCTGCGCGGCCGGAGACAATCAGGTAATAGGCATCGCAATGGCTGTCCTGAATGGTGTCGCCGCGGTGCAGTGTCTGGCGTTTCATGCGCGAGAAGGCGCTTTCGATGTATTCCATGGGCAGGCGTCTGAACATCAGGGTGTTGCGTATGATGTCGATATGTTGCACCGAGGGCCGTGGCTCACGGCCGATATAATCCCAGGCAATAATGCTGTCGAGGATGTCGCGATTGGCATGGCCGATGACGCAATTTTCTCTGGCAATGATGCTGCAACTTTTGCCGGGGGTTAATTGCACCGGTGTACGCTGGGTTTCATCGGGATTGGTGATGGACAGAATATTACCCTGGCACACCACATCAATATTGCCTTCCAGCAAATACAGATAATCCTGGCTGCTGCCGCAACGTATTTGCAGAATTTCTTCCTGCTGCAGTTCGATGACACGAACATGATTGACGATTTCCTGCAAACGCTCGGGGCTAAGATGGTTAAACGGGAAATACAAATTGCTTAGTTTGAAGAGTATTTTTTTCAGTTTGGTGCTCAGCATGACGGCACTCGGGTAACAATCATGGGAAGACTGTCAAGGATAGTCCATTTTGATTCAATATTCGGGCTAGAATGCACACTTATACCGATATCGTGAGAGATTATGAATAAAGAGCGACTACCCAAAGAACGCATACAGAAGGCACTCGCCCGCCAGGGGGTGGCCTCGCGTCGCCAGATTGAAAATTTGATAGCTGAAGGCAAGTTGCTGCTCAATGGCAAACCGGTGGTTGTGGGTGATCAGGTGTCCCCCGGCGATGTCGTGGTGCTGGAAGGGAAAAAAATCGTCATTCGCAATGACGAAAACCAGTTGCCCAGAGTCATTGCCTATCACAAGCCGGAAGGCGAAATCTGCAGCCGTAATGATCCGCAGGGGAGGCCTACCATATTCGATAATCTGCCGCACATTGTCCATGCACGTTGGGTGGCTATTGGCCGGCTCGATATTAATACCGCCGGTTTAATCCTGTTGACCGATAACGGCGAGCTGGCCAATAAATTAATGCATCCTTCCAGCAAGGTTGAACGTGAATATCTGGTGCGTACACTAGGCGTAGCGACACAGGACGTGATGAAGCAGCTGGTCAACAAAGTGGAACTGGAAGATGGCCCGGCCCATTTTGAGGAAGTGACCTATGTGGGTGGTGGTGAAGGTGTTAATCACTGGTATCACGTCACCATACTTGAAGGTCGTAACCGGGAAGTGCGCCGCCTGTGGGAAGCAGTGGGTTTGCAGGTCAGTCGTTTGAAACGTTTGCGTTACGGCACGGTCACCCTGGCATCAACACATCGCCTGGGCACTGTGAAGGAATTGCCGGAAAAGGCGGTGATAGAACTGGCTGCGAGTGTTGGCTTAACGTATTCGAAAACATCAGCGGCTGATTCACCTGCGCGTCGTGGTAAAGCCAGGGTATCAGATACCAGCTTTACCGAAAAACGCGCTCCCAGAACGGATAAAAAATCGGCGGCAACATCTCGCCGCAGTGCGGCAGGAACACGTACACAACCAGCCAGTAACCGAGCGGCTAATACCAGACGCCGTAAATGAGAGGTGATGTTTATGATTTCACGTATAACGCTGTTTTTAATGTGTGCATTATTCATCGGCCAGGCCAATGCCCTGAGAGAAGGTGATCTCGAAGCCGGTATGGTGAATCCCGGATATCATGAGCAACCGGAATGGTTCAAAAATTCGTTTCTGGATATAGATGATGACGTTATCGACGCCAAAAAAAATGGCAAGCGTGTGGTGTTGTTTTTTTATCAGGACGGTTGTCCTTATTGCAAAAAACTGTTTGAGGATAATTTAAGCCAGCATGCCATTGCCGAAAAAATGCGTAAAAATTTTGATGTGGTGGCAATCAATATCTGGGGCGATCGCGAAGTGACAGTTGCCGGCAAGACTAGTAGTGAGAAAAAATTTGCCGGGCAGCTCAAGGTCATGTACACACCAACCTTGTTGTTTTTAAATGAAGAAGGTCAGCCAGCGCTGCGGGCCAATGGTTATTATCCGCCTGAAAAATTCAATGTAGCAATGGACTACGCGCTGGGAAAACAGGATAAAAAAGAATCTTTCAGTGAGTATCTGGCGCGCATCTCCCCACGGCCGGCCAGTGGCAAGATTCACCGCGAAGTGGAAACCTCGTCCGCACCTTATTATCTTGATAAGCCACTGAAGGCGGGCAGGGATTATCGTTTAATCATGTTTGAACAGAAACAATGCCAGCCTTGCGATGAATTGCATAAGGATATTTTGCAGCGGGAAGATTCAAAAAAACTGATACAAAAGTTTGATGTGAGTGTTCTGGATATCTGGTCAGATGAAAAACTGGTGAATTCGGATGGCAAGGCTGTCAAGGCACGCGATTTTGCCAAACAGATGAATATTCAATATGCGCCAAGCATGGTGTTTTTTGATAAGAGCGGGAAGCAGCTGTTTCGAACCGAGGCCTACTTAAAAGCTTTTCATATCCAGTCCGCCATGGATTATGTAGCCAGTGGTGCCTATCTTAAGCAGCCTAATTTTCAGCGTTATATTGAAGCACGTGCTGATGCATTGCGTGCAAAAGGTGTTGTAGTCGATATTATGAATTAAGGTTGAGCCTGTTGCCTGTTGGTATGCATTATCAACAGGCAACAGGTATGACGGTGTGATGCAAAGCTGTTTATTACTGTGCCTGAATTATCTCGCCTTTTTTTTCGCAATCACTTCCCATGGCATATAAATACGCGGGCATAATGTCATCCGGCATTTTGAGTGTGTTGGGGTTTTCACCAGGAAAGGCGCGAGCGCGCAAACGAGTGCGTACCGGCCCGGGATAAATGCTGTTAACACGAACCGGATTTTCCGTATCCAGTTCATCTGCCAGAATTTTCATTAAACCATCAATCGCCGCCTTGGAAGTGCCATAGGCACCCCAGTAAGCCTGTGTTTTATCATCTGTGGTAAAAACGATGCGAGCATCATCGGTTTTAACCAGCAATGGCAATAATGCGCGAGTCATTAAAAAAGCCGCATTAACATTTATCTGCATCACCTTGTACCAGAGATCTACATCATGATGCTGTATGGGGGAGGCCGCGCCAAACATGGCGGCGTTATGTAACAAGCCGTGCAAAGCGCCAAACTCGTCTTCGATGGTGTTGGCGAGGTCGGCATAGTCCTTGGGGCTTGCGCCTTCGAGATTCAATGGGTAAATAGCAGGCTGTACACCTTTTTCAGCAATGATTTCATCGTAAACATTTTCCAGCTTCTGCGTGGTGCGACCGAGCAGGACAACTGTCGCGCCGTGTTTTGCATACGTTTTGGCCGCCGCCTTGCCAATACCATCGCCTGCACCTGTGACGAGTATGATTTTGTCCTTAAGTAAATCAGCGGGTGCTACGTATTGCATGCTTGTATATCCTCCAGAGTCTGTTGTGCACATTTTACACCAGAGCGTACCGCGCCTTCGAGAGTGGCGGGTAGTCCGGCCTGACAATTATTTTCAATATAAACATAGTCGCCGCAGAGTTTCATATTATTGAAGGCGGTACGACCCGGCGGGCGCAAGTTGTCAATATTCACCAGGCAGCTAAAGCCGGCGCGTTTTTCACGTATGACGTGTCTTGAGACGGGTTCTGGCCAGTCCGGGAAAAGTGTTGCCAGCTCGGACTGGATAATGCTGGTTAATTCATCATTCGATTGCAACATGTGCGGGCCATCGGCGCTGATGATAATGGCTATCAACCCAGGCTGATTACAATAAATACGATCAAACAACCATTCACTGGTCGAATTTAAACAGCCCAGCATGGGCAAGGGTAGTCTGATATGTGGCGGGTATTGTAAATAAATAGTACAGTTAGGAGCATACTCCAGATTAGAAAGATTATTGATCGTGCTGTCAAACGATGGGTGGGGTGTGAGTAATCGTTGGGTAATGTGTGGTGGTGTGGCGATAATCAGCTGCTTATAGGGAACTGCCTGATTATTCACTGTAATAGAATTCATATCCGGATTAATTTCATCAACCTTGTGTCCGCATAAAACCCGGCCACCATGTGACTCAATATAATTTCTGGCAGCTACCGGAAATATTTTTCCGAGAGTAGTTCTGGCGATTAATAAATCCGTATTGGAATTTTTGCCATTGAATGTCTGTTGTAAA
>JACPVK010000141.1 GCA_016191795.1 Gammaproteobacteria bacterium | reverse complement strand
GCTAACCTGAATATTTCACCAAAACAGAAAAGACTTAACGCAAATACACGCAAATAAAAGCGCAAATGTTTGTTTTTATGACTCTGAAACTAACGCGACACAAGGTGGCAAGGCGTTACCATCCGTGAAAGCCGGAAGATTTTGACGCAGAGGCCCAGAGGCGCCGAGTTTTCATCTGTTTTCTCTGCGCCTCTGTGTCTCGGCGTCAAGGTTTTTGGAGGGGAGGCTCGGGATGGCGGGTGATTTTGATGAAATATCCGGGCTAAGCCGGCCAGCGCGAAGCTCATTAAATTAATCAGCCTGTTTCTTTACGTATTTTGTCAGCAATGTATCCAGGTGATTGGAAAACGCCTGCTTGTCACTTTGGCCAAGCGTTGGCGGCCCGCCCGTATGAACTCCGCTGGCACGCATGGTATCCATGAAGTCCCGAATATTTAATTTGGCGCGTATGCTGTCAGCCGAATACAGTTCGCCGCGCGGGTTCAATGCGAAAGCGCCTTTTGCTATCACCTCGGCTGCCAGGGGAATATCGCTGGTGATCACCAGATCATTTTTTGCAACACGTTTTACAATTTCATTGTCAGCTACATCAAAGCCCTGTGAAACCTGAATAGCTCTGATGTTATGTAGCCGGGGTTTTGGTATGGCCTGGTTGGCCACGAGTGTTAGCACGACTCCGGTGCGTGCCGCTGCACGGAATAACACTTCCTTGATGATATTGGGACAGGCATCGGCATCTACCCAGATTTGCATGGCTTTACACCCGAACCATATTTTTACAACTGCCTGTCATACGTATATCGTTAATATTCTCTAAAGTTGTTTCAGCAATATTTTGTAATGCGTTACGGGTAAAAAAAGCCTGATGGCTGGTGATGACAACATTAGGAAATAACAGCAGTCTGGCGAATACGTCATCCTTGATGATGTCGTTCGATAAATCCTGAAAGAATAAATCGGCTTCTTCTTCGTATACATCCAGTCCCAGGCTGCCAATGTGTCCAGACTTTAAGCCAACAATGACGGCATGTGTGTCGATGACGGCCCCGCGACTGGTATTGATAAGCGTCACGCCGCATTTCATTTGTTGAACAGCGTGTGTGTTGATCAGGTGATGGGTATAGGGTGTGAGCGGGCAGTGCAGGCTGATAATGTCTGATAGCGCATACAGTTCATCCGGTTCTACATAGCGTATGCCAATTTCATCGCTATCCGGATGCTTGATCGGATCACAGGCAATGATCTCGCAGCCAAATCCGCGCATGATTCTCGCAAACTTGATACCAATTTTGCCAGTACCAATGATGCCGACGGTCAACCCGTGAATATCAAAACCCAGTAAACCGTCCAGCGAGAAATTGCCATCTCGTACCCGATTATAGGCACGATGTGTTTTGCGATTAAGCGTCAGCAGCAGGGCAACTGCATGCTCGGCAATGGCGAAGGGTGAATAAGCCGGAACATGCACTACTCGAATGTTATGTGACTGGGCGGCCTGTAGATCAACATTGTTATAGCCGGCACAGCGTAAGGCTACCAGGTAGGTACCGCCTTCGGCCAGTATAGCCAGTGTCGTGGCATCCAGTGTGTCATTGGCAAATGCGCACACCACCGGAAACTCGGCGGCGAGTGCAGCCGTGGTTTTATTTAAATGTGTATCAAGGTAAACCAGATCATAGCGATGTGATGCGTTGGCAGCATCAAAGAATGCGCGGTCATAGGGGCGGGCGCTAAAAATGGCAACTTTCATGGCACACAACTGTGGCATAAACAGTTTGGGTGATCAAGGATTTCATTGGTTGTTTAGGTACAGCATGCAGGGCCTGAAACAGGTATATAAATTTCGATTATTTGTGAGTCAGCCCTGGCCTGAATATTTCATCAAATTATCACGGCAAAAGCGTTCGACTGAAGTCGAACCTGCAAAAGCGGATATTTTCCAGTGGGTCGGCCTTCAGGCTGACGCTTTTCCATGGAGTGCAAACCGCCCCTGTGAGCGCAGGTTATCTTTATAATATTTGTGTTTTTATGTGCGGTAATTATTTTCTTTTTTGGTGAAATATCCGGGCCAGGGTCGATTCATAAAAATTCAGGATGTATTTCAGGCTATTTGTTGCCAGTTCTGCAAGCTGATACTGGTTTCGTTATAGCCCCAGCTCTTTTTCCATATCATCCTGTTCCTTGCTGAATTTTGCTTTTCTGGCGGGCTCATTTTTTTGTAAGGCGGCTTCGGCTTTTTCTGCTTTTGCTTCCGTGGCCTGTTGCATTTTGTCGGCTCTGGAATCATCGCCTGCGAGTTCATAACACACGCTTGCCGCCTGGGTGTTATTTTGTTTTTCCAGATCGGTACCGATTTTCATTGCTTTGGTTTTAAGTGTTTTAATTTTGTTATCCTGATGAGCGATTTGGTAGTATTCCCTGGCAATGGTTAAAATGCGGCAGCTGTTTTGAGTTGCCAGCTCATCACCGCGAGATTCCGCCAGTTTGGTGATTTTGCTCTTGCCGGCTGTATCTTCTACCGCATCCATAATACCAACGGCCTGACCAAGAAACATGGGGCTATAGGAAGATGTCTTGAAGAATTTATTTTCACGATCGATATAAGCCTGGCTTTGCTTGCTGGCTATGGACTGTAATTTATCGTTAAAGGATTTACTGGAATATTGTTTGCTGAATGACTGCGCGAATTTTAACGCGCTGGCGTCACCGCTATCTTTCTCGGCTGCAATCAAATGAACACGTGCGGCATCATCATACAGGCAGTAGCGCATATTAATATTGATGGCATCATTGAGCTTGCCCCTGTTTTCGGCATTGGCTGAAAACTTTTTGCCTAGTTGTTGCATCAGGGTTTCAAAAGGTTTCTTTTGTGCCGGTCGCACACACAATTCTTCATTTACCTTAAATTTGTTGAAATCAACATTCTCGTTTACCGCGAGAGCGCGTTCCAGCTCCTGACGAGCCTGTTGAGGCTGATCCGCATTCAACATTCCCTGCATTTTCTTAAATAGAGTATCACCTTTGCTAAAATTGCTTTCCTTGCATTGATGGGTTTCCATACCCTCACCATCACCTTGTTCGAATGAGGTGCGATAAATGAATGAAAATTGCTTGCAGGATTCTGCTGCCTGGAGGGTGGTGGTCGCCAACAAGATGGCGACGAGTGATGTAGCCAGGGAGGCTCTGATTAAGTTATGTCCGGGCGCTTTGTGGTCAATTTTTTCCATCGCCGCGTTGCGAAACTTGGCAATAGGCAGGGCTATTCCCGGCGTTTCGCGCCTTGCGCTGAAAAAAGTTGCCTCACAAATCGCTCCGTCCAAACTTAATCGGAGTCTCCCTGGTATTCCGTTTGAAATTTCCATATTAATTCCTTATTAGCGAATCATTTTTAATGCGTCGTTGAAGTTAAATCCACCCTTTTCGGTTTTGCCAGTACCTTGTGCCGGGGTTTCGCCGCTTTCCGCCTCTTTCATCATGTCTTTGATGTTTTGCATACTGGGCATATTCATTTTGCTGTAACCGGCCGGAATTTCAAACAGGGCGGGATTCTGTTTGCCTGTCTTGAGATTCGAAAGCTCCAGTTTCATACGCATTTTCTGGTCTTTGTCTTTCGATATCATGTCCATTTTCATGACGATACCGTCTTTGCTTACCCACCAGAAGCCGCCCATTTTGGAGCCGTCTTTCAGATTGGTCATGATGACTTTGCTTTTTTCGCAGCTCACGCCATTGACTGTCTCGGAGCCCATGGCCGTGGTTTCAAATTTATAATTATCCAGACTTTCTGTTTTATCCATGGCTTCATCAAAAGACATTTCCATGTACATTTGCTCAGAGGGAATAAGGGTCCAGCCGATTTTTTTGTCACGACGCATAATCACGGTCATGGTTTCCCCTGAAACATTCATTTCGCGGCGTTCCCGGCTGGGGGTAACGTATACCATTCCCGTCATAGTGGTTTCGGCGGTTTCCATGGTTTGTTGGGCAGAGTACTCAACTTTCGGTACGGGAGGCTTGAAATCGGCAGACAGTGTGTTAGTACTGAGCAGGCAGGATGCGAGTAAAATTGAAACCTTGTTAAATCTGTTCATATAACCTCCGTTTATTGTGAATGTGCCGATTTGAGACCAAATGCTGTTTACTGTCAATCATGATTGTGGTGACAAAGGATAACGAATTAATCGTTGACTGAGTATTAGCGGATAGTCTTAATACTGGCCAGAAGATTATTTAATTGCGCGAGTGCTGACGCAGGGATCAGGTGATTAGAGGGATCAGGTGATTAGTAACAATATCAGCGCCAGCAAGCCGGGCAGGGCTTGTATATATAATATTTTCCTGTGGGCAGTTATTGCCCCAAATACCCCTGCTACCATCACGCAGCCCAGGAAAAACAGGGCAATCGAGTGTTCATTATCAACAGCTAATAAGCTCCATATCAGGCCTGCGGACAGAAATCCGTTATACAGGCCCTGATTCATGGCCATTACCTTGCTGGCTTGTGCAAAGTCCGGCTTCAGACGAAAAATTTTCATGCCTATGGGTTTAGTCCAGAAAAATATTTCCAGGACCATAAAGAAAAGATGCAGCAGTGCTACCATGAAAATGGCAAAACCGGAAATCATGCTCATGTGTTATTCCTTTAAGCCGTGTAGAGTGTGTAGCGTCTAACGTGGTGTGAAAATCGTGAAGTCATTTCATCTGTTGCGGATATATGGCTTAGCCCGGATATTTCATCAAAATCACCCGCCATCCCGAGCCTCCCCTCCAAAAACCTTGACGCCGAGACACGGAGGCGCAGAGAAAACAGATGAAAACTCGGCGTCTCTGGGCCTCTGCGTCAAAATCTTCCGGCTTTC
>JACPVK010000140.1 GCA_016191795.1 Gammaproteobacteria bacterium | reverse complement strand
GAGGACTCTCTAACGCGCAAAAAAAACCACCGTTATCGGTGGTTTTTTTATTTTGGCTTTATGACAACTCAGTTTGTCTTTTGATAGGCTTCCAGCAGAATGCTCTTGCCTTTCATATCCGGCGGCTGTTGCAAACCCATCATTTGGAGCAAGGTGGGCGCAACCGAACTTAACCCGGCTCCGGTTGCGAGGCGCCAGTGTTGTTCATCAATCACTAAACATGGCACCGGATAAATGGTGTGCTGGGTATGCGGCTCACCGGTAACCGGGTCCACCATTTCATCGCAGTTGCCATGATCGGCCGTTAACAAAACGGAATAGCCTTCTTCAACAGCGACATCGAGCACACGGCCCACTTCGTGATCCATGGCTTCCACAGCAGCAATCACCGCGTTACGCACCGCGGTATGACCCACCATATCGCCATTGGCAAAGTTTACAACCAGAAATCCATACTCGTGTGAACGCAGTGCCGTAATCATGGTGTCCGCCACTTCCGGTGCACTCATTTCCGGTTTTAAATCGTAGGTGGGAACCTTGGGTGAAGGAATCATGATGCGTTCTTCACCGGCCCATTTATCTTCACGGCCGCCGTTAAAGAAAAAAGTGACGTGGGCATATTTTTCGGTTTCGGCACAATGAAACTGCTTGAAGCCGGCGCGACTGACAACGGATGCCAGTGTGGTACCCGGACGTTCCGGTGCAAAAGCGATCGGCAATAAATATTGCGGATCGTATTCGGTGAGGCAGGTGACGGCCACCGGATAATAATTGCCGGTATCGAAACTGGAAAAATTTTGCTGACTGAGTGCAGCGGTTAATTGCCGCGGACGGTCATTACAAAAAATAAAAAATATGACATTGTCGCCACGTTGCACCGGCTCGGCACCGGGCAGAATACAGGGCTTGATGAATTCGTCGGTCTGGTTCCTGGCGTAGGCCGCTTCGATGGCGTAACGCGCGGTGTCATGATGTTCACCTTCGAGATTCACCATGGCTTTCCATGCAACCTCAGTGCGATCCCAGCGATTATCACGATCCATGGCGTAATAACGGCCGCAGATAGTGGCAATTACACCATTGGCTTCTTCCAGCGCTTTTTCTAACCGCGATAAATAACCAATCGCCGCCATGGGCGGGGTATCACGACCATCGGTAATCATATGTACCAATGGCTTTACTTTTTTCTCGGCACATAAATGAATCAGAGCGAGCAGGTGGTTGATATGACTGTGCACACCACCATCCGACACCAGACCCAGTAAATGCAAGGGGCGCTGATGCGCTGCCGATTCATTCAGGGCGGCGGTAATGGCGGCATTGGTGGCAAATTCGCCGGACTCAATGGCATCGTCGATGCGCACCAGATCCTGTTTCAGAATAGTGCCGCAACCCAGCGTGAGATGACCTACTTCAGAATTACCCATTTGCCCAACCGGCAGACCGACAGCCTTGCCGCAGGCATCGAGTGTGATGTGTGCGTTTTTTGAAAAATACTCGTCCAGCCGGGGCGTATTGGCTTCTGCTACGGCATTATTGATACGACTGGGGTTAACACCAAAACCATCCAGAATGATAAGAAGTGAGGGACGACGCGGAACGGTGCGCTTTTGAACCATAATTTTGCCTGAATTACTGTGTTTTCTCTTAAGTTTGCGTGCGGCATTTTACACCAGAAGGGGGAAAATTGTTGAAGTCTAATATACAAATCAGGCGATCATCACACTCCAGGCATCCGCCCCCTGATGAGAATAAGGCTTGGATAACACAGCTAACTACCTGTTAACCTTAGCTGTGTTAGCATCGCAAGCTGCTCATATCCGGATAACTCGAATGAATGACCCCACTATTTTATTTCTGGGCGCTGGCAATGAAGGCCCGATTTATCAATTATTACGCTTAAGTAATCGCCACGGCCTGATCGCTGGCGCCACCGGCACCGGTAAAACGGTCACACTCCAGACCCTGGCAGAAAGTTTTTCCCACGCTGGCGTGCCGGTCTTTATGGCCGATGTAAAAGGTGATTTATCCGGCCTGGCAAAAGCCGGTACGCGCAATGAAAAAATCGACAGCCGTATCAAGTCACTGGGCATAACGGATTATTCGCCCCGGCCCTGCCCGGTTATTTTCTGGGATTTATACGGTAAAGGCGGCCACCCGATTCGTACCACCATCTCCGACATGGGTCCTTTGTTGCTGTCGAATTTATTACAACTAAACGACACCCAGAGCGGCGTGCTCTATGCCTGTTTCAAATTTGCCGATGACCAGGGTTTGTTGCTGCTGGATCTTAAAGACTTGCGCGCATTACTCAGTCATATCTCCGAAAATTCCAAAGCCCTGCAAAAAGATTATGGCAATCTGTCCACCACCTCTGTTGCCGCTATTCAACGCTCGCTACTGGTACTGGAACAACAGGGTGTCGATCATTTTTTTGGCGAGCCGGCACTTAAACTCGAAGACCTGATGCAAGTTGATTTTTCAGGTAACGGCGTCATTTCAGTTCTGGATGCCACACAGTTGTTACCTCAACCACAACTCTATGCCACATTTTTTTTTTTTTTTCTGGCCGAATTGTTTGAACAGCTACCGGAAGTGGGTGATGCTGACAAACCCAAACTGGTTTTCTTTTTTGACGAAGCACATTTATTGTTCGACAACGCACCCAAAGCGCTGATTGATAAAATCGAACAGGTTGTTCGCTTGATTCGCTCCAAAGGTGTGGGCATTTATTTTGTCAGCCAGTCACCTCTGGATATTCCGGAAGATGTGCTGGGCCAGCTGGGCCATCGCATACAACACGCCCTGCGTGCGTTTACACCCAAAGATCAAAAAGCCGTTAAAACCGCGGCACAAACTTTTCGTGCCAACAAAGGCTTTCATGTCGAGGAAGCCATTACGGAACTTGGCACCGGTGAGGCATTAATTTCTGTTCTCGACGCAAAAGGCAGCCCCACACCGGTGGTGCGCGCCATGATACGGCCACCGGAATCACGCATCGGCCCACTCACTGCCGATGAGCATAAAGAACATATTTCGCGCTCGCCGGTTAAAGGTCGTTACGATACAACCATAGACCGTGAATCGGCATACGAAATATTAAATAAACGCACAACAGAATTACTCGAACAACAGGAACCGAAAGCGGCCAGTGAACCTGCAAAAAGTCGCGGACGCGAACCGGAATCGGTTGTTGGCGCCATGGCAAAAAGCGCGGCACGCGCCATTGGATCACAACTGGGAAGACAAATTGTGCGAGGATTATTGGGATCGTTGCTGGGTGGGACTACCGGGAACCGGCGACGCTAACCTGAATATTTCACCAAAACAGAAAAGACTTAACGCAAATACACGCAAATAAAAGCGCAAATGTTTGTTTTTATGACTCTG
>JACPVK010000139.1 GCA_016191795.1 Gammaproteobacteria bacterium | reverse complement strand
TTATAAGGCTAAAAGCCAGAGTCCGCAAATGAACGCAAATGCACGCAAATAAAAGCTTCTGATTTTTTGTGTTTTCATTTGCGTTTATTCGCGTTCATTTGCGGACTTGTTCTTTTGCTTTTGTCTTTTTTATACCAAGCCGGCGCGTAATAAATCGTGCATGTTCAGCGAGCCGACCAGTTTATTGTTTTCATCCACGGCGAGCATGGCATTGATTTTATTGTCCTGCATGATTTTTAAAACTTCCGCCGCCAGCAGGCTGGCGCGTGCGGTTTTGCAATGGGGTGTCATGACGTCAATAATTTTTGCGCTGTGTATGTCAATATTTTTGTCGAGTGTGCGACGCAAATCGCCATCGGTATAAATGCCAAGTACCGTGTCGTTGGCATCAACAATGGCCGTCATGCCGAGATTTTTTCTGGTCATTTCCACCAATGCGTCCCGCAGGCTGGCCTGAGTGCTCACTTTGGGGATGGTGTCGCCGGTGTGCATGATGTCGGTAACCCGCAATAACAAACGTCGACCCAGACTGCCGCCAGGGTGTGACAGGGCAAAATCAGTTTCAGTAAAACCGCGTGAATCGAGCAGGGCCACCGCCAGTGCATCCCCCATGACCAGCGCCACCGTGGTGCTGGAAGTCGGTGCCAGACCGAGTGGGCAGGCTTCTTTTTCAACGCTTACATCCAGATGAATATTGGCTTCGCGAGCCAGCGTGGAATGCGGTCGGCCGGTCATGGCAATCAGCGGTACACCGAGGCGTTTAATGAGAGGCACGATGGTCAGAATTTCATGGGTCTCACCGGAGTTGGACAGCGCAAGCACCACGTCCTTGGACGTGATCATGCCCAGATCGCCGTGGCTGGCTTCACCGGGGTGGACAAAAAACGCCGGCGTTCCGGTACTGGCCAGGGTGGCAGCGATTTTGCCACCGATGTGTCCGGACTTGCCCATGCCGGTGACCACTACCCGACCCTGACAGCCGAGCATGATTTCACAGGCGGTGGCAAAGTCATCATGAATGCGGGCTTTCAGGGAACTGACTGCGGCCAGTTCGGTTTCGATGACGGCGAGGCCGAGTTTTTTGATTTGTGCGCGGTTCAAATGCGTGCCTTTACGGATGCCGTGTTTAACCTGGTGCATAATACATGATCCCCGACGGCGGCTAAACCGGGATCTGTAACACTATATAGTGTTGAAGCTGTCTCTTTGCCTGCCATCCCGTTGTCAACCATTCACCAGATGCTGCGTTAATAACCCTGTCACTAAACTAAACCTCAAAGGGGAAGCAACATGAAAAGCAAGACATTGATACTGGTTTCAACTCTGGCAACTGTATTAACCACCTCCGCATTTGCCGAGGATGCAGCAACTGCCACGACCAGCGTAACGGATCGGGGTGACCAGATTAATGCCCGTCTTGATCAGCGTGGGGAACAAATCAATAACCGTCTGGATCAACGTGGTGAAACTATCAACCAGCTCAAGGAACAGCGCGCCGAGCAAATACAGACACGTACTCAGGTTCGTTCTGATTACCTGAGTGAGCAGGGCAAAGAAGCAGCGGCTGCGCGTGTTGAACAGCATGGTGATGTTGCCAGTCAGCGCCTGGAAAACCAGGGTGACCGTATTGAAAATCGTCTGGATAACAAAGGTGATCGGATAGAAAACCGTCTGGATATGAGAGGTGATCGCATTGATGCACGTATGGATGGCAACACCGTACGTAACCAGAGCCGTACCATGAATGCGCATCGCAATCAGCACATGACCAATCGTCAGCAATAATCGCCAGATTGTGATTGTGACAGGAAGCGCTGGTTCGCCGGCGCTTCCTGGTTACCTGATTTTGATAGCGGCAACCTGCTGTAACGTTTTATCAAACGCTAACGCAAGAGTTCGCAACAGGCACGGCGTGTATCGTTATAAACCGGGGATTATGAATATGAACAAATTGTTTTTGATGAGTCTGGCCTGGCTGGCCAGCAGTGTTATACCGGTGGCGTTTGCCGATACCTCATCCAGTATTCGTTACGAACAGGCCAGTTACGATAATGATGGCGACAGTTATTATCTGGATATTGATCTGGGTCTCGACAGCAAAAATCATCTGGAATTTGGTTACAGTAAAAATACCAGCCAGGTTAATACGGAAAAATCGGAAAGTGACTCCTTCTATGTCGGTTACTACACCGACCCTGCTGCTGATCTGTCTACGGGTGTGGCCTACACATCGGTAACAGAAGAAAACTATTTTGATCTCGACAGTATTCGCCTCGATTTTGTGGTGAATACAGATAACTGGGCATTTACCCTGTCACCGGAATTAAGATCCATTGATTTTTATACAACGAGCAATACCACCATTAACACACTCAGCCCGGCGTTGGGTGTCATGGCTAGTTATTATGGTTTTGAGAATGTTTTTATCAGCCTGGGACGCACCATGTATAGTTACGAGAAAGATGTGAGCACGTCTTCACACCATCATACTTCGGGAATGGGAATTTTTTCCGTATCCACACTTGATCAGGCTTATGGGCTGGACGATTACCGAAACCGATTTGTCGCGGGTTATGACTTCGGCTCCGGTAATCTGGGTGTACGTCATACCCGCATAGTGGCTGCTGTCGACAGTGCTGTTACCACCATTAACAGTGTTTTCTTCGGCTACAAATTCAGTGATGCCTGGCGTACCGAACTGTCAACCGGCCGCGTCGAGGATGATTTCGAAGACACCCGATTTGTCAGTGCCGCTCTGGGATATCACTGGTAACAGTGAAAGATTTTTTTCAGGATGTTGCCGGGAATCATTCAGTCATTATGTGGTCAATGACGCGAGCGATTTATCCTTTGTGATCTAAAAAGGTGACAAATTCGCCACAAGCCATACAATAGCGCCCACGATTAACCGGCAAGATCTTCAAGATGCATTAATTCCTCCTTCATCAGGGCAATTGTTTTTTCGAAGAGCTGGCAGAGCTGAAAGAAATTGCCGCGTCTTAATCCCTTCTTCATCAGCGACGTAGGTTGGGCTGAGGTACGAAGCCCAACATGTCAGGCAGGCACCCAGTTAAAATTCATGAAAAAACGGTGGTGTTTTTTGAGGGCGATGAGGTTGATTTGTAGTTGTCTTGAGTAGTTTGTTGGGCTTCGTTGCACTCAGCCCAACCTACAAAATGAATATTTTGGATTAATCTCTGCTGCAACATTGAAATTTTTTTGTCTGTTTGTAAACTCGCCCGCTTTCGATCTGGATGATCGTCAAACAGAATGCTGAAAATGCCTGTTAAGAGTGGCAACAGAAGATCATAAAAATAGTCGAGCGACCGCTTGTGATTGAACTCGGAAATTAGTCGAGAAATATCGAACGACTAAGTTAGGGTGATTTATGCCCTTCTCCACCAACACCATAGTTTTGTCTAAATCCAAATGAATTAAAAAACACATTCGCATTCATTTACCTTATGGTTTTTATTTTCATGTCAGGCTCGGGATGTAACTGATAGCGTTAATCACCAAAGCACACGCACCGGTACCGCATGCAAATTCTTGCCGAAGCTGACCATGGCTTCACCGTCATACAGCACAACACCGCTCGCGAAGTTTTTGCCCGTTGCTTCCTGCAATTTGCGCAAGCCTTTGAAGTCGGCACTGGTCACAGTGGCTGAAGCTTTCACTTCGATGCCGGCGATTTTTCTGCCGGCTTCCAGCACTATATCTACTTCGGTGCCGTCCTTGTCGCGGAAATGATAAAAGTTGATATGTTCATCGTGCCAGCTGGCTTGCCGGCGCAGCTCCTGAAGTACAAATGTTTCCAGTTGCTGGCCTAATAAAGTGCGGTCATCCCACAGCGTTGTTGCATCCACGTTTAACAGCGCGCAGGCCAGGCCGGTGTCGGTGAGATGTAGCTTGGGAGTTTTGATCAGGCGGCTTAAATGATTGCTGTGCCAGGGTTGCAGTTCTTCAAGTAAAAATATGCGTTCCAGCAGGGTGATGTATTCGCGTATGGTGGGGCGGCTTAAATGAAAGGGCGCGGCCAGGTCGGCGACATTGAGTAGCCGCGCGGTTTGGCCTGCAGCCAGTGACATGAGGCGTGGCAGGGCATCCAGTGCGCTGATGCGCGCCATGTCGCGGATGTCGGCGAGCTCCTCGAC
>JACPVK010000088.1 GCA_016191795.1 Gammaproteobacteria bacterium | reverse complement strand
TGCTGCAAATCGGCCTCGCACAGCTCCATGCCCGGCGGGCAGCCATCAACAATGGCGACCAGTGCCGCGCCATGACTTTCGCCGGCAGTGGTGACAGTAAACAGTTTTCCCAGGGTATTTCCGGACACGTTTCAATCCCGTTGTAGAGTTGGCAGTGCATGTTATCAAAACTGTGCCTTGCCGTAACGTAATGGCTGCGATATGGTAGCCATAAAATAAACGAATGCCGGATTTTATGGGCGGCAGCGGCATAATTATAAATAGCGCCACCTGGTCATCAGGTGCACGGACTCTAATATTTTTAAACCGGATGTTTCCCGAGTCTTCGTGTATCACTGTGTCAGGTGGTAGACCATTCTAAAAAAGATAAAATGATATGATCCACACCCTGGCTG
This sequence comes from Gammaproteobacteria bacterium, assembly GCA_016191795.1. GTDB lineage: Bacteria > Pseudomonadota > Gammaproteobacteria > SZUA-229 > SZUA-229 > JACPVK01. Next base: position 17,404 of record JACPVK010000088.1, on the reverse strand, counting down.
ACATACTGGTTGTAGAAGATGATGCCCCGCACCGTGACATTATGACCCGGCGTATGCAGGGCACCAGTTATCAGGTTCGATTCGCGGTAAATGGCCAGGATGCACTGGACCAGGTAGCGGCCAAAAAACCGGATTTATTGTTACTGGATGTGATGCTGCCGGAAGTGATGGGTTTGCAGGTATTGCACACCTTGCGCCAGAGTCACTCCATGGTTGATTTGCCGATTATCATGGTAACAGCCATCGACGAAAATGATCGTATCGTGCGTGCACTGGAACTGGGCGCCAACGATTATGTCACCAAGCCCATTAATTACCCGATATTAATGGCGCGCATACAAACCCAGTTGAGTTTAAAGCAGCTGGCGGCGATGAATACCGAATTTCTGGCCACCGCCAGTCACGATTTACGCAAACCTTTGGCGCAAATTGCCGATACCGCCAATCAGGCCCGATTACAACTTGCCAGCAGCGAAGTGAGTCGCCAGCATTTACTCGATGATTTCACCCGCATTAGCCAGTGGGTGGCACAAATACACAATATCACCGCCTGCGTACTGGATATGCAAACCTCCGGCTTTGCGCAAATACGCCTGACCAAAACACCTGTGCAAATGGAACAACTGGTGGAAGAAAGTATTGCCTACCAGCGTGAGACCGTGCGCAACAAACAATTGCGCCTGCTTGGCCCAAAAGACAATCCACGGCTGGTGGTCGAAGCCGATCGAAATCGAATTCGCCAGGTGCTGGATCATCTGATTGATAACGCCATTTTATCCAGCGCTCCCGGCGGCTGTATTAATATAAATTTGTTTCAATCGGGTGATTGTGTTCGCGTGGAAGTCATTGACGATGGCGCAGGCCTGCGTCAGGAATTTTTACAAACACTGTTTCAGGATGAAGAGCTGGATGCAGACCGGGGCAGTGACAGTATTGGTTTGTGTAAACAGTTGATTGAATTGCATCAGGGTGAGCTGGGTGTGGTCAATAACAAGGAAAATACCGGCACTACGTTCTGGTTCAGTTTGCCGTTGTTCAAGTTGCGGAAGGTGGAGTGAAAAAAAAGAAAACGCAAATGAACGCAAATAAAAGATTTGTAATGATTAGGACGCTGACCTTTACCAGCTTGTCATTCCCGAATGTCTTTGTCGGGGATCTTAGTCCGCTACTACAAAAGCCCTGCAAGTAACCTGCCGGATGGCAACAGCTAAACGAATCGATAAACCACAAAAAAACATTTGCGTTTATTTGCGTTCTCTGTTTCTTTTAATCTTTTCGACACCGTGACCTACTCAAAATCCATCTCATCCAGTTACAGTGAACTCAAGACGTAGGGCGCAATAAACGTAGTGCATTGCGCCGTATGCTGTGAGTAATATCTCATCAACAATTGATAAAGTCATCTATCTGCTGGATTGGGCAGGTGGTGCGGAAATGGATTTGTCTTATGCTGATTAATACGGCGCAATGCCCTTCGGTTATTGCGCCCTACGCAGGACTTGGCTTTCGATATAAAATTTCCCTGTCTTTTATTTGCGTTTATTTGCGTTTATTTGCGTTTATTTGCGTTCATTTGCGTTTTCTTTTTCTTTAAACTTTCCGCTACCGTGACCTACTCAAAATCCATCTCATCGAGCTGATCCGCCGTCAGTAAAAACACCCCGTCATCGCCGTGTTCGAATTCCAGCCAGTTGAACGCTACATGCGGGAAGCGTTCCTGCAGGGCGTGTTGCGAGTTGCCGACTTCTACGACCAGTATGCCCTGGTCAGATAAAAATTCGCGGGCCTGTCTGAGCATGGGGATGACCAGATCCAGACCGTCATCGCCGGCGGCGAGGCCCAGTTCCGGTTCGTGTAAATATTCTTCGGGCAGGGTGGCCATGTCCTGGGCATCGACATAGGGCGGGTTGCTGATGATGATGTCGTACTGGCGCGGTGGCACCTTGTCGAACAGGTCGGATTCGATCAGTGTTACCTGATCTTGCAGGCCATGGGCTTCCACATTGCGTTTGGCCACGGCCAGCGCAGCCGAGGAAATATCCACGGCATCTACATCGGCCCAGTCAAAGGCATAGGCGCAGGCGATGGCAATGCAGCCACTGCCGGTGCACAGGTCGAGTATGCTGTTAACCTGATCGCTGATAATCCAGGGCTCGAAGTGGTTGGCGATGAGTTCTGCCATGGGGGAGCGAGGTACCAGGACATTATCGTCGACGTAGAACTTTAAGCCGGCAAACCAGGCCTCGTGTGTGAGGTAAGCGGCCGGAATACGTTCATTGATGCGGCGATGTAGCAGTTCCACTACCTGCTGTTTTTCTTCGCGGGTTAATCGGGTGTCGAAATAATCCACGCCAAAGTTATGCGGCAGGTCCAGCGCGAACAGGGTGAGATACACCGCTTCATCCAGTGAGGAGCCCATGCCATGGCCATAAAACAGCCCGGCCTGATTGAAACGACTGACGCCCCAGCGGATGAAATCGCGGATGGTATGCAGCTCTTCGAATAGATTTGGTGTGGTCATGGCGGGATTCCGGTGAAATTGTTTCGAATCTTAAAGCAGGGCACATATAATGCCAGCGATTTTTCAGTTACCCAATAGCGGAGTCTTTCAGCCATGACTTATATGATCAAACCCCTGCGCAATCTGTCACTGATTATGCTGTCCCTGGTTTTTGCGCCGGCTACGGCATGGGCAGAGCCGGTGGTGACCGAGGCCTGGATACCCGAAGCCCCGCCTGTGAGCACCGTGATGGCCGCGTTTATGACCATACATAATAACGGTGATGAAGATTTAAAAATTGTCAGCGTGAAAAGCGATCAGTTTGCCGAAGTGCAAATGCATTTATCGGTTGAAGAAAAAGGCGTGGCCAAAATGTTGCCGCAAAAAACACTCATCGTGCCGGCACGAGCTACTTTGCAGCTCAGGCAGGGTAGTTACCATCTCATGTTGTTCAATTCGGTGTCGCCATTAAAAGCCGGTGACAAGGTTACGCTGACGCTTGATTTCGCGGATGGCAGCAAGTTGCCAGTGATTGCTGACGTGAAAAAAGCCGGTGGTATGAAATCGCAATCCGAGCACATGAAAATGAAAATGGATGGTTCACATCGTTGTTATTAATCAAGTGGCAAGTAGCAAGTAGCAAGTAGCAAGTAGCAAGTAGCAAGTAGCAAGGAAACACTGCAGGCAATCTTTTCCTTGCTACTTGCCACTTGCTTGCTACTCATCACCAATTAACTGAATTCGAGATCATGTTCGACTATTTAAAATCCTCTATCTTTTACATATTGCCCCATCACTTTTTATCCTGGCTGGTATTTGTACTGGCTCGGGTGCGTTTAACGCCGGTGAAAAATGCATTGCTATTTATTTATATGTCTCTGCATAAAGTGAATATGGCCGAGGCTGCGCAAACCGACCCTTATGCTTTTGATACGCTAAATGCATTTTTTACCCGTGCCTTAAAAAAGAATGCGCGCCCGCTGGCATCGGGAGAGCGCGTTCTGGTGTGCCCGGTGGACGGGGCGGTGAGTCAGGCGCAACCCATTAAACAGGGCAGGGTGTTTCAGGCAAAAGGCCGTGATTACAGTTTGCTGGAACTGGTTGGCGGTTATGAGCATCTGGCAAAGCCGTTTCAAAATGGTAAATCGGCCACCTTGTATTTATCGCCGCGTGATTATCACCGCATTCATATGCCGATTGAGGCCAAGCTTGTTGAAATGGTTTATGTCCCCGGTCGATTATTCAGTGTGGCGCCGCATACAGTGAATACCGTGCCGCGATTATTTGCGCGCAACGAGCGTCTGGTGTGCTATTTCGATACCGCTGCCGGACCAATGATGATGATACTGGTGGGTGCGGTGAATGTATCGGCTATCGATACGGTCTGGGCCGGCACGGTTACACCGCCCAGTCGGCATCGTATAGTGCACACGGAATATCACAATGATTTACATATCACACTGGATCGCGGCGCTGAAATGGGACGCTTCAATCTCGGGTCTACCGTTATTTTGTTGCTGCCGGAAAATGTGCAGCTGGATGCGGCTATCAAGGCGGGTGCGCCGGTGAAAATGGGGCAGGCTCTGGCGAGTTTCTGATATTCAATGAGCGTTTTTTATTTATTCTGTGTCATCGCTCATGACAAGTTGCAGGTTCCTTAAGTTTGGCGCTGCGCCAGCCATGATAAAAATAATCGGCAAGGATATCTCATGTCGCAACTCTCCGTTCCCCGATCTGATCTACTGATAGTGTTGATATTGTTATTCACGCCGGGTGTGGCCAGCTCCGAGTTAAATACAAAACCATCCGGCGCTGATGTCACCACGCCAGCGATTGAAAAAGAATCAGGCTATTTTGAACTGGACTCACGATTTTTTGATTTTGGGCAACTGGTTGAAGGCGACGTGGTGAAGCATGCCTTTTTGTTTAAAAATACCGGGCCCGGTAATGTAAAGCTGGTGAATATCAGCAGCTCCTGTGGTTGCACGACAACTAATGATGCGGTGCTACGCGAATACGCGCCAGGTGAAAGCGGTGAGCTCGAAGTGGTGGTGGACACCCGTGACAAAAAAGGCATTATTGTAAAAACCGTTACACTCACGCTGGAAAATAATAATGTGCCGAGTATCGAATTGTCGCTGGCGATGCAACTGCAGCCACCGCCACATCCCAAAATCGGCACCATGCGCAATATCAATACCGAAGCGGCATGCAAAACCTGTCATCTGGAAAGTGCGGCAGGTCAAAGCGGCGTGTATTTGTATCACCGTGTATGTAGCCAATGTCATGGCAAAAAAGGTGCAGGTGGATCTGGTCGTGCGCTGAACGATGCGCAATGGCAGCAGGTTGATGATGTCTACATACAACAGGTGATTCTCAATGGCATGCCGGAACAGGGTATGCCATCGTTTGTTACCGGTGTGACGCCTGCCCTGACAGATGAACAGGTAAGCTCTTTAATCGACTATATTCGTGGACTGGTGAAACAGTGATGCATGGAAAAAATATGAGACTGGTTGTCAGCCTGGTTTGTGTTGTGTTACTGGCCGGTGCCATGCCTGCCATGGCGGGTTTGTTTTCATCCTGTGATGGCTCCAAAGCGCCTATGCCGACCTGGGTGAGCAAGCCCGATTACACTTTGCCTGGTTATTATGTGGGCGTGGGTTCGGCTGAAAAAAAAGGCAAGACCAAAGATGAGCAAACCAGGGTCTCGGAAGAAAATGCCAAATCACATCTGGTGCAGGGCATTGAAGTTTTAATACGCGCAGAGAATGAACAAAGTACGCAGGTGAGTGAAACCGGCGTGCAATCAGCATTACAAAATAAAGTGATCGTGCAGGCCGAAGAAGTGCTGCGCGATTTACAGGTAAAATCTCGCTGGATGGATGGCGATAACTGTCAGTTGTACACGCTTATGGTTGTCAGCCAGGAATCGGTAGCCCGTGCCAGGCGTGAAAAAATCATGAAAAATCGCCTGGAAAAATTTCGGGAGCTGCTGGCAGAAGGTGCAGATCGAGATAAAAATAGCGATATTAATTTGCGTCGCAAATATTTCGACAATGCGCAGGCTTTGTTAATGGATACCGATTTTAGTGTGTTACCCGAAGAGCTGGGTAAGGATGCTTATATCAAACAGCTTAATGATGTGGTTGCGCTGTTTAACAAGGAGTCATCTCAGGTGAAAGGGCGTACCGCCCTGGTGGCACTGAATCAGGATAACGCCTTGCAGGCATCCGTTATCGGCAACATGCTGGATATGTTCAGAGCTACTCATGACGCGGCGGATCGGCTCATGGCGAGTTGCGACACGCCGGATGATTGCGTGGTAAAAGCAACTGAGCGCGGCTTTAGCCGGTTAATTTTATTCAGGGCCAATACCCAGACCGGCACCAGTGCCATGGGCGCGCTCAAAGGTACCTTGACGGTCAGTAAAACCGAGTACGATATTGAGAGTCGCAAAATCCTGAAAGGTCCTGATACAGCATCGGCACAGGTTATTGGCTGGAGCAATGAAGAGCTGGACTGGAATGCGGCGGCCGAAAAAGCCATGCGCGATTTGAAATAAGAGAGGCTTCATGCGGGTAAAAAATAATATCTGTATTTTATTGTTACTGTTGTTTCCACTGCTGGCGGCTGCCGAAAAAACAAGTGGCCCACCGGTTGGCGAAACAGCGCCCAATCTGATTGGCCGCACACTGGATGACCAAACCTACCGCCTGAAAGTTGACAAGGGCAAACCCAAGGTGATCAATTTTTTCTGGGTAGAGTGCAAGCCCTGTGTTCAGGAAATGCCCGAGCTGGCAAAACTGGAAAAACAGTACACCGGTGTAAAATTTATTTCCGTGCATACGCGAGACGAGTCCCACGCAACTGTCCTCAAATTTTTAGAGTCATTGCCCGCTGCGCCGAGTAATATTGTGCTGACATCAGGAGGGGTGCAGCAGACATTCCAGTACCGGGGATTGCCGCATACCATTGTGCTCGACAGTAACAATGTGGTGCTGCTGAATTTATCCGGTTACACCGCCGCCAATATGCAACGCCTGGTCAAGGCATTGCAGGCAATACCCCGGACCTGAGGGATCAATATGAAAAAACTATCGGCGTTGTCGTTTCTGTTGTTCTGGGTTTTGTTTGCTTCCGTTGCTAACGCACGGGAAACAGCTGTGCTGTTGCCGGTAACCGGCCCGTTAACGCCGTTGGAGCTGACTGAACTTACTCGTGAAGTGGTGACCGGACTGTCATCTGTGTTCGATGTAAAGCATGGCGAAGAAGTGAATCGGGTTGTTAAACAGGTCTTTAAGGAAGAAAGCAAAAAAACGGATTGTGACGAAACCAGTTGCTATCGCCAGATTGCCGTGCAATATCATGCCGAAAAAATTATCGCCCTGCGCTTGACTCAAATCGAAACAGAACGCTACCTGCTGACATTGAATGTGTATGAAGTTGTGACAGGTGATGTGACAGTCAGTAACAAGCGCGAATGCACGTCCTGCACGTTTGAAAAAATAAAAATATTAGCCCGTGATCTGATCGGTGCTGTATCGGTATCTAAGGATGTCCTGAATAAGTAATTAGCACTAATAATTCAGCGTCATTCCCGAATGCTTTTGTCGGGAATCCCCGTGAAATATCGCTGAGATTCCCGACAAAAGCATTCGGGAATGACGAAAGAAAAGAACTGTTCGACTTAATTAGATGTTCCTTAATAAAAATCAGATAAAGAAAATATCCAGCGCAGAGGCGCCGAGAGAATGCCTGAAATGCAGGACATGCCTTATGATAGTGTGGCTATCGCAGGCCTGGTTCGCTCCGCAAAAAATTTTGTGTTCTTTGCGCCTTCGCGTCGGGTGTTTATGATCTTTAGTTTTTCAACAAGCTGTTAGAGGAAGTTTCATGCACAAGCTGTTGTCACTGTTTTTGCTCCTTACAAGTCTGGTATCCGTTTTGCCCGCGTACGCCGCCAAAGAACGGCTGGTGTTGATGCCGTTACGCGTGAGCGATGAAGATAAGGCTTTGCGTGGCGCCATGGAGACGGCGGTCGTCGAAGGTTTACAGCAAAAATATGTGGTGTTTTCCGGTGAGCAGGTGTCAAAAAAAGCGCGTGAAATTTTTAACAGGGAATCGCGCAGCAGTACCACCAGTGAATGTGATGAAACCCGTTGCATGCAGGGTATAGCCGAGGCGTTTCAGGCCGAGCTCATTGCCACCACCAATGTCACCAGGCGCGATGGCGGATATTTTCTGGCGTTAAGTATTCAAAATATTTTTGATAACAAGGTGGTGTATTCAAAATCGCTGCCGTGCAAGGACTGCGATGCCTTTCAGGTGGTGGAATCACTCAAGGAGTTGAGTGGTGCGCCGCTGCAGGTTGTCGAAGCGCCACCGGCGGTTTCTGCCGCAACCGGTAACGATGCCGATACGGCACTGTGGGTAGAAGTGCAAAAAGGTAATCATGTTGATGAATACAATGTGTATCTCGCGCAATTTCCCAGAGGCAAATATGTGGCCCTGGCTAGAAGTCGCATTCAAAAATTAAATGAACAACAGGCGGCAACCCAGATGCAACAGGAACAGGCGGCATGGAACGAGGCTAACTCAATCGCCAGTGTCGACAGTTATTTAAATTATCTCGATGCCTATCCCAAAGGAAAGTTTGCAGCTCTGGCGCAAACCAGATTGGGCAAACTTAAAAAACAAGACTCGAACACCACCTCGAGTCGAGCCGGGCCTGCCGGCAAATCCTGTGCGAGCTGTCCGGAGATGGTGGCCATACCCGCCGGTAAATTCGAGATGGGTTCAGGTGGTGCTAACAATGAGCAATCGGGCGGGCTGATCAATCTCACGGCTTTTAATTTTCATCTGGGCGCCAACAAAAGTAATGACCAACCCAGGCACACGGTGACGCTAAAGGCATTCAGGCTCGGTAAAGCCGAAGTGACCCAAAGCCAGTGGCAGGCGGTGATGGGTAATAATCCCGGCAAGTTTTCCGGCTGTGGCGATTGCCCGGTAGAGCAGGTGAACTGGGATGAAGTGCAGCAATATATTCAAAAACTCAATGCCCAGACCGGCCTGCGTTTTCGCCTGCCCAGTGAAGCCGAATGGGAATATGCCTGTCGTGCGGGAACCCAATACTCTTATTGCGGTGGTGATAACCCGGATAGTGTGGGCTGGTACAGTGTTATCAGTGGCGAGAAAACCGCTGTCAGCGCCCAAAAACAGGCCAATGCGTTTGGCCTGCATGACATGAGTGGTAATGTCTGGGAATGGGTACAGGATTGCTGGAACGAGAATTACATCGGTGCCCCTGGTCGTGGCGAGCCCTGGCAATCCGGTGACTGCGACAAGCATGTATTGCGCGGCGGTTCCTGGAGCGATGGTCAGACCGCGATGCGTGCCGAATACCGTAGCTGGAATTACAGCAACACACGTGACCGGACCTTTGGCTTTCGTCTGGCCCAGGATTGATTTTCACCCTGTGGATGGTGGTTTGTGTGAAGATTTTAGGTTTATGGCGGCCACCACAAACTGATAGAATTCCCCTTCCTGAATAACCAGTCAGTGTTTGTGAATCCACGCACCCGAGTCAAAATCTGCGGTATTACCCGACCTCAAGATGGCGTTGCCGCCGCTGCCCTGGGCGTGGATGCGATTGGGCTGGTGTTTTACGCCAAAAGCCCGCGCAACATCAGCATTGAGCGGGCCAACGAAATTTGTGCGGCACTGCCGGGTTTTGTCACCGTGGTAAGCCTGTTTCTCAATCCCGATGCCGAGTGGGTGGACGAAGTGCTGGCAGACGTACCGGTGGATTTAATCCAGTTTCACGGCGCCGAGCCTGGGGATTTTTGCCGCAGTTTTAACCGTCCCTATATCAAGGTGCTGGGCATGAGCAATGCCGATTTGCCAGCCCTGGCCGCGGATTATGCCGATGCCCGGGGCCTGTTACTCGACAGCCATGCCACAGGCGAGGCCGGTGGCAGTGGCAAAACCTTTGACTGGCAGGTTATTCCCGAGGCATTTCGTCGCCGAATTATTCTGGCGGGTGGTTTGAATCCGGATAATATTGGCGCCGCGATTCGTGAAGTGCGGCCCTATGCCGTGGATTTGAGCTCCGGTGTGGAATCGGCACCGGGCATCAAGGATGTGACACGCATGACGCGATTAATGAACGAGGTGAAACGTGTCGACTGTGAAACAGAGTAAAGATTATCCATGTAAGGATTTTTATGGCATGCCCGATGAGCGCGGGCATTTTGGCATTTACGGCGGCAAGTTTGTGGCCGAAACCCTTATGCAGCCGCTGGAAGATTTACGCCAGGCTTACGAAAAAGTTAAACACGATAAAACCTTTCAGGCGCAGTTTGATCATGACCTCGCGCATTATGTCGGTCGCCCCAGTCCGCTGTATCACGCCGAACGCTGGTCAAAACAACTCGGCGGCGCGCAAATTTATTTAAAACGCGAAGATTTGAATCACACCGGCGCCCACAAAATCAACAACACCATCGGCCAGGGTTTGCTCGCCCGATACATGGGCAAAACCCGCATCATCGCCGAAACCGGCGCCGGCCAGCATGGCGTGGCTTCGGCCACGGTGGCGGCGCGTTTTGGTATGGAATGCGTGGTGTATATGGGGGCAGATGACGTGCAGCGTCAGGCACCCAATGTGTTTCGCATGAAATTGTTGGGCGCCACCGTGGTGCCTGTCACCTCCGGTTCCAAAACCCTGAAAGATGCGCTCAATGAAGCCATGCGCGACTGGGTCACCAATGTCGATAACACGTTTTACATCATCGGTACCGTGGCAGGTCCCCATCCTTATCCGGCCATGGTGCGCGATTTTCAGGCGATTATTGGCCGCGAAGCCAAACGCCAGATTATGCAACAGGCCGGTCGCCTGCCCGATGCGCTGGTCGCCTGTGTCGGCGGCGGCTCCAATGCCATAGGTTTGTTCCATGACTTTCTGGGCGATGAATCCGTGAAGCTTTATGGTGTAGAAGGCGGTGGCGACGGTGTCGAAACCGGCCGTCATGCCGCGCCATTGTCGGCGGGCAAACCCGGTGTATTGCATGGCAACCGCACCTATCTGATGGAAGACGTGAACGGCCAGATTATCGAAACCCATTCCATTTCCGCCGGCCTGGATTACCCCGGTGTGGGCCCGGAACACGCCTGGTTAAAAGACTGCGGCCGCGCCACCTATGTGGCAGCCACCGACAAGGAAGCGCTGGCGGCTTTCCATGAAGTGACGCGTACAGAAGGTATTATTCCCGCGCTGGAATCCAGCCATGCCCTGGCCTATGGTGCCAAACTCGCCAAAACCATGAAGCCGGACCAGATCATCATTATTAATTTGTCAGGGCGTGGTGATAAAGATATCAATACTATTGCGCGGATTGAAGGGATTACGCTGTAAATATTATTCCCCCTCCCTTGACGGGAGGGGGAGGGTGAAGGGTTGGCACCAGCCTTAAGCGCCCTCTCCCCAGCCCTCTCCCGCAAGCGGGAGAGGGAGTTAACGAATTACCAGAGGTTTGAATGAGCCGTTTAGCCACAAGATTTTCTGATCTTAAAAAGCATCACCGCAAGGCGCTGATTCCGTTCATCACCGCCGGCGATCCGCATCCCGATGTCACCGTGGGCCTGATGCACGATATGGTCAAGGCCGGTGCCGACATACTCGAACTGGGTGTGCCGTTTTCCGACCCCATGGCCGAAGGCCCGGTGATCCAGCTGGCCTGTGAGCGCGCCCTGAAACACAACGTCAGTCTGCGCGATGTGCTGGGCATGGTTAAAACCTTTCGCAAAACTGATGCCGCCACGCCGATCGTGTTGATGGGCTATCTCAACCCGGTGGAAGTCATGGGCTACCGGGTATTTGCCAAAGCCGCCGCCGAAGCCGGTGTGGATGGCGTGATTGTGGTGGATCTACCGCCGGAAGAAGGCGCCGACCTGGTGGTGGAGTTAAAAGCGCATCAACTTGACATGATATTCTTGCTGGCGCCGACCAGCACGCCCGAGCGTATGGCGATGATCGGTGCCATGGCCAGCGGCTTTGTTTATTATGTGTCGCTCAAGGGAGTCACCGGTGCCGCCAGCCTGGATGTTCAAAGCGTGGTGGACAAGGTAAACCAGATTCGCCAGAACACAAAAATACCGGTAGGTGTTGGCTTTGGTATACGCGACGCCGATTCGGCGCGCAAAATTTCCGCCGTGGCGGACGCCGTGATTGTTGGCAGCGCTGTGGTGCAACGGGTTGCCGATAATGCCGGTGATGCCAGAAAGATTTCTGCATCGGTGTGTGAATTGTTGTCGTCCATGCGTACAGCAATGGATAAGGTATAAATCGAGTTCGTAAATGAACGCAAAATATTTTGTTCGGGCGGGAATTTTTTTGTGGGTCGGCCTTCAGGCTGACGCTTTCGACTTAATGTTGTGAACAAGCGTTGGCCTAAAGGCCAACCCACATCAACTGTATCGCCTGCGTATTGCCAGTATTTGGCTTGAATAAGAGTTTAATTGCAGGCTAACGCTTTAAATATTTAATATCGCGTTATCAAACGAGAAGGTAAGAAAAATGAGCTGGTTTGAAAAATTAATGCCGTCGCGCATTCGCACTGAAAGCACCACCAAAAAAGCGTCGGTGCCGGAAGGTTTGTGGGCCAAGTGTGATGCCTGCAGTGCAGTGTTGTATCGTGCAGAAGTGACACGCAATCTCGAAGTGTGCCCCAAGTGCAACCATCACATGCGCATGTCGGGCCGTACGCGTCTGGACGTGTTTCTGGATCCGGAAGGTCGCGAAGAAATTGCCGCCAATCTTGAACCCGTGGACATGCTCCGATTCAAGGACAGCAAAAAATATAAAGACCGTATTATCCAGTCACAACGCGACACCGGCGAAAAAGATGTGCTGATCGTCATGCGCGGCACCGTTAAATCGGTTCCACTGGTGGCCGCTGCATTTGATTTTTCATTCATGGGCGGCTCCATGGGTTCTGTTGTCGGTGAAAAGTTTGTGCGTGCTGCCAATGTGGCGCTGGAAAAAAATATTCCGCTGGTGTGTTTTTCGGCCTCCGGCGGTGCGCGTATGCAAGAGTCCCTGTTTTCGTTAATGCAAATGGCCAAAACCAGCGCCGTGTTACAAAAAATGGCCAAACGCGGCGTACCGTTTATTTCGATCATGACCGATCCAACCATGGGCGGCGTGTCCGCCAGCCTGGCCATGCTCGGTGATATCAATATCGGTGAACCCGGTGCATTAATCGGTTTTGCCGGCCCGCGCGTGATTGAACAAACCGTACGTGAAACCCTGCCGGAAGGTTTTCAGCGCAGTGAATTTTTGCTGGAACATGGTGCGATAGACATGATTGTTGATCGGCGTGATATGCGGGATAAGATTGCGAGTTTGTTGACGATGATGCAGAACAGGCCGGCGGCGTAAGATTGCTTGAGATGGTGGCTGTGCCCACCCTTCAATATGGATTTACAGTTGTTTTCGCGTAGGGTGGGCATTGCCCACCAGCTTTTGATTTTTTTGATGCTGAATGGTTTATTGATTTTTGAGATTGGGTGGTGCCTGGCAAGGTGCCGAATTTTTGGAATGTAAGTATGGTGGGCGGTGCCCACCTTTTCTATTCAACAAAAGGATTTGTTGTGTCGCAATACATTAGATCACGAGCATTGGGCGGTACCTATTTTATTACCATTGTCACGTATCAACGCCGTCCAATTTTGACCCGGCCAGATAATGTAATGTTATTACGTGAAATAATTGGCAGTGTAAAAAATCAATATCCATTTTCAATCGATGCCTGGGTATTGCTGCCGGATCATATGCATTGCATCTGGAGTTTGCCTGATGGTGACAGAGATTTTTCAAAACGTATCGGTCTTATCAAATCGGGCTTTAGTAAACAAGTCAAACCTGAATTCCGTTTCAACCACTGTGCAAGTGAATCCAGACACAAACACCGGGAATCAACAATTTGGCAACGGCGTTTTTGGGAGCACACTATTCTTGATGAACGCGATTTTCGTCAACATATGGATTATGTGCATTTCAACCCGGTAAAGCATGGCTTGGTGCAGCGTGTGGTGGATTGGCCTTATTCAACATTCCATCGTTATGTACAGCAAAATGTGTATCCACCTGATTGGGCGGGTGATGCACAAATTGATGGAAATTTTGGAGAGTAAGAATGGTGGGCGGTGCCCACCCTACGAAAGAATCAATGCGATTTAATAATCTCCACGACTGGCTCACCTGGCAAGAAACCCTCAACCCGAAAACCATCGATCTGGGTCTGGATCGTGTGCAAACTGTTTTACACAAACTGGGCTTCAATAATAAATTTATTTGTCCTGTCATTACGGTTGGTGGCACCAACGGTAAAGGTTCAACCGTTGCTTATCTCGAAGCCATGCTGATTGCTGCCAAATATAAAGTTGGCAGTTACACCTCACCGCATATTTATCATTACAACGAACGCATACGCATTAATGGCGCGGATGTTGATGATGCCACTTTGTGTGCCGCGTTTGAGCAGGTTGATCAGGCACGTGGCGAGGTGGCATTAACCTATTTTGAATTTGGCACGCTGGCGGCCCTGTGTATTTTTGCCCGACATAATCTGGATGCGGTGGTGCTGGAAGTGGGTCTGGGTGGTCGGCTGGATGCGGTGAATGTGATCGATGCCGATGTGTCCATTATCACCACGGTGGCGATAGATCATACCGACTGGCTGGGCAAGGATATCGAATCCATCGCGCGCGAAAAGGCCGGTATTATGCGTGCCGACAGGCCGGTGATTTATGGTGGCCTGCGGGTGCCCAAAGCGGTGCGGGATAAAGCCGCATCACTGCATGCAAGGTTGCTTGTGGCGGGCGAGGATTATTTGTATCAGGGCGTGGGTGACAGCCAATGGCAGTTGCGCGGCAATCTGGTTTTTTATCCGGATTTGCCGCGGCCAGTACTGGCGGGTGGTTTTCAGTTACAAAATGCCGCGGCGGCGATTATTGCGCTGGATTGTTTGCAAACCGATTTGCCGGTGGTGCCGGCCGCGATTATGCAGGGTTTAACGCAGGCCAGACTGGCTGGACGTTTTCAGCGTGTGGCGCAACACCCGGCCATTTATCTGGATGTTGCGCATAACGCCCAGGCCGCCCAGGCGCTGGCGGAATTGCTCGGTGATGAAGCGTGCAGCGGACGCACGCTGGCGGTGGTGGCGATGTTGTCTGACAAGGCATTCGATGATGTTATTCGTGCCCTGGCGGGCCAGGTGGATATCTGGTTCAGTGCCGGTTTGGGCGGGCCGCGCGGATTGTCGGCAGATTTAATGGCCGCCGCCGTGAAGGCAGTAGCTGGCAGTGCTAAACTTTGCGCCCATCAGACGGTCGCAGAGGCCTGCGCCGATGCCCTGCAACAGGCCACGGCTGGAGATCGTATTATTGTGCTGGGTTCGTTTCATACCGTGGCCGAAGCGGGTGTGTATCTGAACCGGCAAACAGCGATGCAACACTGACGCGCCGTGCATCATTAAAGGAAAAATTTTGGACAGAATCTTACAACAACGCCTGCTGGGTGCCGCCATATTGCTGGCGGTACTGGTGATAGTGGTACCCGAGTTACTCGATGGTGCCGGCCATCGAAGTCGCTATCCTTCGGATGTGGAAATACCCGAGGTACCTGAATTCAAACCTATGCCTGCCGTTGACGCCTTGCCCATTGTGGAACCGGATATACCGGCGTTACCGGTGCCCGAAGATCTGGCCCCGACGCTGGCAAAACCTGCTACACCGGCAGTGGTTGCAGCCGAACCGGTCGCGGTCAAACCCGCTGCCCCGGCGGTCGTTGAGAAAAAACCGGTGACAGCGCCCAAACCCGTCACCCCTCCTAAACCCGCCTGGGCTTTGCAAGTGGGCAGCTTTAACGACAAAAACAATGCATTAAAAATGCGTGACGAATATCGGGGCAAAGGTTTTACCGCTTATGTGGATGAAGAAGGCGGGACTTTCAGGGTGCGTATTGGCCCGGAGCTGGACCGGCAACGCATGGAGAAAATGCAGGAACGGATACTCCGGCAGGAAAACATCAAGGGCATGATCGTGACGCATCCCTGATCGCGTGAATTATTACGCTATGAATGCAGGTCGGGGAATCGATTTCGGGACAGGTCTGGTATCATTCGCGTTTTCCTGCGACGGAGTTCCACCCGATGACCATCGTTGATTTCGGCATTATCACGCTCATTGCTGTGTTGCTGGTGCTTGGGGTTGTCTGGGGATTTTTGCGGGTAACGGTGATATTGGCGAGCTGGGTGTCGGCGATTATTATTTCGCTTAATTTCGGGCCCAATCTGTCTGCTGCGGTACTCAAACCGTTGATTGATTCCGCCGCCTTGCGTCTGGCAATCGCCATGATTATTTTATTTGTGATCACCCTGATGCTGGGCGCCCTGGTTAATTTCTTATTGCGGCAAATTGCCGGCAAGGCCGGGTTAACCGGCCTGGATCGTATACTGGGTTTGTTGCTGGGTACTACACTGGGTGTGTTGATCGTTCTGGTGGCGGTGTTTTTTGCAGGCTTGACACCCATACCCAAATATAGCTGGTGGCAATCTTCAATGTTGCTGGGATATTTCGAAATCATGGTGCGCTGGGTGCTCGAATTTTTGCCAGCTGATCTGGCGCAATTTTTTTCATACTGATCGGAGTAAACAACCATGTGCGGCATCGTTGGAATTGTAGGTCGTGGTCCGGTCAATCAATTGTTGTATGACGGCCTGTTGTTGTTGCAGCACCGTGGTCAGGATGCCGCCGGTATTGTGACCAGCGACGGTAACAAATTTCATTTGCGCAAAAACAACGGCATGGTGAGTGATGTGTTCCGTGATGAGCACATGGCGCAATTGCATGGCAATATGGGTATAGGCCACGTACGTTATCCCACCGCCGGTTGTTCTTCTTCTGCCGAGTCGCAACCTTTTTATGTCAATTCGCCTTATGGTATTGCACTGGCGCATAACGGCAACCTCACCAACGCCGATGAACTCAAGGCTCAGATTTACAAGCAGGACCTGCGCCATATCAATACCGAATCCGATTCGGAAGTTTTGCTAAATATTTTTGCCCACGAATTACAACAACAGAAAAAGCTGCATATTTCTGCCGAAGATATTTTTTCAGCCGTGAGCAATGTCCACAAACGTTGCCGCGGTGGTTATGCTGTGGTGGCGATGATTGTCGGTAGAGGGATACTGGCATTTCGTGATCCCAACGCCATTCGCCCGATTTGTTTCGGCAAGCGTATCTCCGAACAGGGCGTGGAGTACATGATTGCATCCGAAAGTGTTGCCCTGCACGCATCGGGTTTCTCACTGGAACGTGATTTACAGCCTGGTGAAGCCATTTTCATCGATATAGATGGTAATTTACACGCGCGGCAATGCGCAGAAAATCCACAGTTCCATCCCTGTATTTTCGAATTTGTTTATTTCGCCCGTCCCGATTCCATTATTGATAATATTTCGGTGTACAAGGCGCGCTTGCGTATGGGTGTGCATCTCGCCGAGAAAATATTACGCGAACGGCCTGATCACGATATTGATGTGGTGATTCCGATTCCCGATACCAGCCGTACGGCGGCACTGGAAATGGCCTCGGTTCTGGGCGTGAAGTATCGCGAAGGCTTTATGAAAAATCGCTATATTGGCCGTACCTTTATTATGCCGGGCCAAACCCAGCGTAAAAAATCGGTGCGCCAGAAACTCAACGCGATAGATCTGGAGTTCAAGAACAAGGTGGTGATGCTGGTGGATGATTCAATTGTGCGGGGCACCACGTCACAGCAGATTATTCAAATGGCACGTGAAGCCGGTGCACGCAAGGTGTATATGGCATCCGCCG